>CAZWCI010000010.1:0-9129 GCA_964632815.1 uncultured Lentimicrobiaceae bacterium
GTAATTATTACTTTGCACAAAATTAAGAAAAGGAAATTGAGTAAATGAATAGAAATTGTACCCCACGGAACAATCACTAATTTCAGGGTAGTTTTGATAAAATCCCATCAATGATTGAAAACAATATCGGTCAACTTTATTAATCTCATTGATACAACTATCAGATTGATTGTTACAATAGTAGCGAACCATTTGCATCTCATACGCCAAACGTTCAAATGTTTTCTCCAATTCCAAATCATATATTCTGACAGTCGTATCATACAAAATAGTGAGTTGCTTATAAAAATCAACATCTCTCATCATTGTCGAATCTAAAATTTCGAACAAATCACGAAACCCTCTTTGAAAAAGTTGATGTGCATAATAGATACTTGATTCTTTATCATTAAGAAAATTACAACTTACAATATACGCATTTTTAAGATCTTTTCCAAAAGGTTTTTTTTGAATAAATGCTTTTTCGTATAACTGAGCAGCACGAAAATAATTTTCACTGCAAATGGCTAATTCCGCTTGATTGACATAATAATAATATTGTTTCAAATTATTTTGCCCTTCTAAATGAATTATAGAAAAAGAGAAGACAATGAGCAATAAGAATAAACGAGGAAGTGATTTCATGGGCTTAATATATTCTTTAATAAACATCAAACTATAGTCAAATGTGAAACAAAAGAGTATTATAAATTATTCGTTTGGAAACAAAGGTGCATCATCATAAGTAACATTTTGGAAAACGAAATTTCCTTGGATATAATCACGAATCAGTTCTTGTTCGGGTATATTCAACCAAATTTCTTGAGAATTGGTTGAATCAAGAATTAATAAAGAACGATTGGGGAAAAAGAAAGTATCTTGATCTGTCAAATCGTATGCATTAATTGTTATCATCTGATATATGGGACCTTTTCCACCACCTTCAACCTTTACGGTTGCCGTGGGATTACAATAAGTACCGAATCCTTGACAATCAATATGACATAATTTTCCATTACGGTAGATACAACCCGGACAATTTTCACCAGAGTGTCCTACTTTCACTTTTACTTCGTAATAAGAGCCCTCTTTAGCATTCGACATAATAGGAATAGCGACATTGTCATATTTCGAAGAAGAAATTTCTGTTTTCTCGATTACTTTTTCACATGCACTCAAAAAGAACATTCCCACTAAAGTTGCTAAAATAATTTTTTTCATGTTCATTTAATTTGATTTAATTTGATTTTTAAACTTGCTTTTAATTTTTTCAGATAAATTTAGTACAAAAAATGGTATAAATTTGAGGCAAAATTTTCGGAGGACGTTTTTTTTATAAAAATATAAGATTTGAATAATAAAAAATCTATTTTTGCAAAAACATTATCATGATAAAGCGAAAAATACTCTTTCCGTTTTTATTAAATTTAACATTTTGGATTGTTATTGTTTATATTTTTCTTAACTATTCTTTTTTACGTCCTTTTTGTATTCAGAATCCATATAAAGAAATTCTAACCGTTTTTTTCATCTTAATTTTCGTCTATTTCAATTACTATATTCTAATTCCTCAATTATTTTTAAAAGGAAAAAGTCTTCTCTTTTTTATTTTTGCGATTACATCCATCTTTCTCACAGCAACAGCAGAGTTACTTTTAGTTGAACATGATATAAGCTTATGTTGCCAATATTTGATTTCCGAAAAAGATTATAATGCATATTTAAGAGAAAGTTTTATTTTACTTTCTGCAAGAGATACGTTTTTTTTCGTTCTATTTTTTCTATTTAAAATTTACCGTAATGTAGAAGAATCCTTAATTATCAAGCAGAAAATATTCGCAAATGAAATGAAGCAAATTTTGGTTTCCATATCCGCAAGTGAAGAAATTATTCTTGCTATTAAGGACATCACCTACATTGAGAGTCAAAAGAACAAAACTTTTATACACTTAATTAATGGAAAATATTATTCTCAATATAGTTCTTTGGTTGACATGGAAGAGATTTTGCCAAATGAGTTACGGCTAAGGGTCAATCGAAGTACTATTATTATGTGTAAATACATAATCAGTTTCACAGACGAAATGGTTTGTATCAAAACAGATACAGACGGGGGAATGAAAACGTTTAGAATTACTGAAAGGGAGCGGCGAAGTTCCCTTAAAGAATTAACAAATTATTTTATAAAAAATCAATTGCTTCACCAAGAGATTAAAAAACAAAAAAAAGAGGAAAAAGAAAAAAATACAATAATTTGCGGTGTAAAAAAGGACGATTTTTTCGGTGTAACGGAAAAAAATATTCCACTTTTGGAAGAAATTTTCAAAAAACCCGGACAAAATGCGAATGAGTTAACAGAAAAATTCCCTTCTCTAAGTAAGCGTACGATAGAAAATAGACTTAAAGAGTTAAGAGGATCAGGTAAAATAGAGTATAAAGGAGCTTCAAAAAACGGCGGATATTATCCGATCACAGAAAAAGAGCAACCTCAATAAGGTAAATCCTGAGTATTATCTTCAATTAAATCTCTAATCACAACAGAAGCTACATAGCAACCAAAAATAGCAGGCATATAGGAAATAGTTCCAACCGTTGATAATTTATTAACATCAGGTTGAGAATCTATTTTAATAGCTGTTTCCGGAACAGGTTCGGGAGAGAAAACTGCTTTAAATCCGCGGTCTATTCCCAAATGATGAAGTCTTTTACGAAGTGCATGAGCTAATCGACATTGATAAGTTTTCTTAATATCAGCCACTTTAATCAACGAAGGGTCCATTTTTCCTCCTGCCCCCATTGCAGAGACCAACTTTAATCCGAGTTGCATCGCATAATAGATGAGATATACTTTGGGAGAAAGGCTATCAATCGCATCCACAACATAATCATAATGAGCTCTTTGAAGCAATTCCGGAGTTTTCTCATCGCGTATAAAATCATGAACAACGTGAAGAACTATATCTGGGTTAATATCCGATAAGCGTTGGGCCATCACTTCGGCTTTTGACTTTTCCAATGAAGAGTGAAGTGCAAGTAATTGGCGATTAAGGTTAGTGATTTCGAGAGAATCAGCATCTACAATCGTCATTTCTCCTATTCCAGCGCGACACAGATTTTCGGCAGCATAGGCTCCTACTCCACCCAATCCCACAACCAAAATGTGTTTATTTTTCAAAAGCGCCAATTTATCTTCTCCAATAAGCAGTTTTGTTCGTTCTTGCCAAATCATCGTCTTCTATTAAAAATCTTTTCTTAGTCTTGCCACCGGTATTTCAAGTTCTTCGCGATATTTTACCACGGTACGTCTTGCGATTTGATATCCCTTTTTCTTCAAGAGTTCCGCGAGTTCTTCATCTTTCAAAGGTTTGTTCTTATCTTCGGCATCAATAATATCTTTTAAAATCTTTTTTACTTCACGGGAAGAAACTTTTTTATCCCCTACCGCTTCCGAAAATAGTTTTTTAAGAGGAATTGTTCCAAAATCTGTTTGAACATATTTGCCATTAGAAACTCTAGAAACTGTTGAAACATCCATTTGAATAACATCTGCCACATCTTGCAAAATCATGGGCTTTAGATTTTCTTCATTTCCTGTGAGAAAATAAGTTTTTTGGAGTTGAATCATTGCCGACATGGTTTTATAGAGCGTTAATTCCCGTTTATGCAAAATATCAATAAAATCCAAAGCATTTTCTACATTATCTTTAATAAATTTCTCATCTTCAGATAATTTAGCCGGAGATTTATTCTCTTTAAAATAGTTATACTGATTATAAAAAAGAGGATTTATCTTTAATTTCGGCAAGTAATCATTATTTAAAAATAGCTGCAAATTCCCGTTTTCATTTACAACCGTAAAATCAGGGGTTATTGCAACAGCTGCTTCTTCCATTGAAGTTTCCGCAATAGCAGGTCTAGGTGTTAAGTTCTGTATTTCAAGATGTGCTTGTTGAAATTGTTTTTTATTGATATTGAGCTTCTTAATAATTTTATCATAATGTTTTTTGGAATACTCTTCAAAAAAGTTTTCTAAAATTATTTTAGCAAGTTGTACGATATCATTATTTTCCTTATGATTCAATTGAATAAGAAAATACTCGCGAGGGTTTCTTGCCCCTATACCGGGAGGATCTAATTCATGAATAATGGTTGTGATAATCTTCTCAATTTCAACCACGGAAGCTTTAATATTATAGGTAACCAATAAGTCATTGGTAATGGTTTGATTATCCATTCTAAGATAGCCGGTTTGGTCAATATTTCCAATAATATAAGCCGCAATTTGAGCTTCATTGGGAGTTAGATGCATTTCCGATAATTGAAGCGTCAATGAATCAAGCAGAGAGTCTTCTACTACTGCAACGGGCTCATAAAATTGATCCGGATTATACATTTGAGAAGAAGGATAATTGGCTCCGATTTCGATGGCACTATCCTCCATAACCTCCTGCGAGAAAAACTCTTCTACCAAGTCATTTACCGAATCAGTTTCAGGATAAACTTCTTTTGAAAAATCACTATCCTCTTCATAATCATTATCCTCTGAAAATATCGCTGAAACTTCTTCGGGTTCGGTAAAATTATCATCTTCCTTTTCCAAAGCAGGATTTTCAAATATTTTTTGTTCAATTTCTTCATGCAAACACATAACAGGAATTTCAATCATTCTCATGACTTGCAATTGAGACGGAGACAAGTTCATCTTCATCCTTTGAGAAAGTGCTTGCTTCTGTTTGGCCATTGTCTTACTGCTCTTTATTTCGAATTTTCTTTGATACTTTAGTTAAATGTTTATCATTTAATTCCAATTGCAGTTTAACATCATTGAGCACATTCATATAGTTTATAAATGCCTGATAAGGTGACGGATAAACATCAAAGTTTCTTTTCACCGACAATTCAGGGAACCATTTAGTACTCATAAAAGCAAAATGGTCTGCCGCTTGAAGTCGAAGCCAATTCTTTTTTGCGTTGTTATTCTGAGATTCCGCATAAAGTTCTTCGAGGATAAAAAGCTGTTGGAAGGCTTCTTGTTGCAACTCATTTCCCAACCACTCATTTACATCTTTTTCATCGCTTGAGCCGGAAATAGGCCAAGGAGAATGCATTGTAGAGAGATCTTCTTTTACAGAAGCAACTTCAGAGGGGAGTATAAAAGAGAGTTCTTCTCTCTCTGCAATTTCCACAAACAAATGATAAAAGAAATCGAAAATTCCACTCTCTTTAGGATGATATTCTCCAATGGTCTCAATATCCATAAATAAGTTGATATAAGCAGCATCCTCGGGAATAGCTTTTAAAAAGGAGAGGTATTTATCAACAGTAAGCGGATATTTATCCCAGCCTTTATCTTCAAAACGAAGGGTAATGTCATCGCAAAGACTATAATTTCTAAGCAATAATTTAAGCTCCGTTTGAAATGGATTACAATAAAGATAACTTGGACTTTTCCATCCGAGTATATGTTTTGCTCCTTCTGTAAGGACAACATTATAGCCGGCTTCAAAGAGCCATTCTCCTATTTCATCGGAATAAACAAGTTCTGTATTACAAAATGAAGTTGGCTTGACATCAAAAACTTCCTTAAGTAATTTTTCTTGTTCTTTTATCTGTTCTAAAAAAGCTTTTTTACCATAAAGAGAAGCAATACTATTTGAAAAAGTGTTTCCAACTATTTCCACTTTCCCTGTCGCAACCATTTTTTTTAGATTATCGATAACAGAAGGACAATAATCTTGGAATAGTCGGATAGAATCACCGGTAATACTGAAACTCAGATAAAAATTATCATATCTTTCAAGAAGATCTATAAACATTTGTGTTACTGGAAGGTAACACCGTTCAGCCAAACGATTTGCCAAATAACTATTTTGGAAATCATCAAAATAGTTATGATTTTTATCAATATCAAAAAAACGATACGTTCTTAATCGATAGGGTTGAGTAATTTGAAAATGAAAACAGACTTTACGCATGATGATAAAATTTTATGATTTAGGGAATTGTTGATTTGCGAGCACATTTTCGTAGATCTGTTTTAGTTTTTTAGCCACATATTCCCATTTTAAATTATTAACTTCTTCTTTTCCTTTTTCTGCAAATATCTTAGCCAATGCAGGATAATGGAGTATTCCATAGATAGCATCTGCAGTAGCATCGATATCCCAGAAATCAACCTTAATCGCATATTTCAGGATTTCAGACACACCGGACTGTTTGGATATTACCACCGGAACATGGGCGCGCATTGCTTCAAGGGGAGATATTCCGAATGGTTCTGAGATAGAAGGCATCACATATACGTCGCTCATTCCGAACAAGGTATCAATATCAGCTCCCGACAAAAAGCCCGTAAAATGAAAGCGGTCAGCAATTCCAAGTTCAGCGACACGCAAAATAACACGTGTCATCATATCTCCATCTCCTGCAAGGACAAATCGTACTTCAGGATCATATTCCATAACCTTTTTAGCGGTTTCCACAAAATACTCGGGGCCTTTTTGGAATGTCACACGCCCCAAAAAAGTAACAATTTTTCCTTTTAGATTTTTCTCGCGTACGATTTCCTTTTTATTCTGTTGTACTGCATTATGAAGAGTAAAGACTTTCTCAGGAGAAATTCCATACTTTTCAATGATAATATTTCGAGTAAGGTCACTAACGGCACAAATGGCATCTGCAGCTTCCATTCCCTCTTTTTCCATTTGATATACCATTTCATTTCTATTCCGTTCCCCGGAGCGATCATATTCAGTTGCATGAACATGGATTACGAGAGGTTTCCCGGAGATTTGTTTTGCTGCTATCCCGGCACGAAACGTAAGCCAATCATGTGCGTGAATTAAATCAAACTGTTCATTAGTTGCAATTTGAGCTGCCACAATGGCATAATGAGCAACTTCTTCCATCAAATTTTGACCATAAGTTCCGGAAAAAAGATACTTCCTTTTCTCTCCGGGAATTTGTTTTTCAAATAGCCCACTTTCAATTTGATTAATTACATTAAAATAATCATCTAAACCTATATAAGGAATTAACTTTGAATTAACTTCAATAAAAGAGAGTTCTTTGCTTTCTTCAACATGTTGAGCGTAATACGTATTCCACTCTACGTCACTGGCATTAATAATTTTAATTTTTCGTTGATCTTCCTCTCCGCTTGCTTTAGGCATCACAAAAGTCACATCCACCTGATTTTTTGCCAGTCCATGAGTTAGTCCATAGCAAGCTGTTCCTAACCCACCCGAAATATAAGGAGGAAATTCCCAACCAAACATTAATACTTTCATGATTTATCAAATTTATATTTTTCTATCTTTCTTCTAATCAATTCTCTTTTCAACTTCGAAAAATTTTATTGTTTTTTGTTTCCAGCAACCATTTGATGTAGAGAAGTGCAGAGACACTCCACGCCTGAGAGATACATCCGTTAGCTCTGTGCGGAGGATCTCCATCGTACACTTCTGCAACCGTAGATATACCATATTCAATCATACAATTATTAAAATTATATAGAATTTTTTCCAGTACCGGGTAAGCAGCTTTTCCGAATACAGTAAGCATTCCATCAGCAAAAGGAGCTAGTAACCATACCCAAACAGTTCCTTGGTGATATGCCGAATCTCTTTCTGCCTGATTCCCTCGATAATATCCTTTATAATCAGAATCATTGGGAGACAAGGTTCTAATTCCCTTATCCGTGAGCAATTCTTCCAATGTTTTTTTCAAAATAAGTTGTCTAATTTTCTCACTAATGGGAGAATAAGGCAAAGAGGTCACGATAACCATATTAGGACGTACCTGAAAGTTTTTATAATCCCCGTCAACATAATCTGCAAGATAGCCTTTTTCTTTTGACCAAAAAGTTTCTTTAAAAGTGGCCGGAAAATTCTTAACTATCGGATCCCATTCTTTGACGAAAGCGTCGTCTTTAGCCAATCCAGCCATTTCAGAAGCGAAACAGAGTGCATTATACCACAAGCCGTTAATTTCGACTTGGTATCCTGTTCGGGGTGTAATCGGTTTTCCTTCGACAACCGCATCCATCCAAGTAAGCGCCAATCCTTCTCCTCCGGCATAAATCAAGCCATTCTCCATCATTTTTATGTTGAACATGGATCCGTTTTTATACGCAGACAAAATCGCCTTCATTTTATCACCATATTCCTTCCATATTTTCTTTTCAGTTCGGGTATAAGCCGCATATTGTTGAAGAGTTCTGAAAAACCAAAGCGGAGCATCTACCGAGTTGTAGGCAACTGCTTCCCCTTGTCCTATATTTGGGAACAATCCATCCCGAATTTCGGTAAGCATACTATCCATAATATCCTTACACAGTTCAGGTTTTCCGAGTGCTAAAGTTAAACCGGGAAGTGCAATAAAAGTATCTCTTCCCCACCTTCCAAACCAAGGATAGCCAGCGATTATTTCTGTTTTTCCGTTTCTCTTCACAATAAATTGTTCTGCAGCATTTTGAAGACAATTAAAAAAAGTAGAACGGGCTGTACGTTGGGCTAAATCCTGTTCAAATAAAGATTTAATTTCATTGGGATCTATCGGCTCTGTTCCAATGGAGAAGTAGATTTCTTTACCCTTTACCGGAACATGAATTTTCCCCAAATTGATAAGATCCTCATGTCCATCATAACCCCGTTTAATATCTTCTTCATACTCAAAATTATGGAACCACGTAGGTGCATGTTCATATACAATTTCTTGGGATGATTGCAAATATATCGGTGTAAATCCATCATATAAACAATATTCGACTCCCTGATCCACAGATTTATATGAAGTATTTACATTGCTGTTTTCATGTGTTAATTGATGAATTTGTCTGAAAGCAAGTAATGGTTGAAATTGAAAAGTTGCAGATTCAAAATCTTCAGAAATCACATATCTAATAATCAGACGATCACTATTTTTAAGAAAAAGTATCTCTTTTGTAAAATTGAATTTTCCTACCGTAAAATAGTATGTTGGAATTGGTTCTCCCACAAATCGCTGCAAATACTTATTTCCTTTCGGGTCAATGATACCTCCTTTATATTGATGAATTCCTAAATGAAATTCCATATTGTTAATAACGAGTGTTTCATTCAGATTGGAAACCAGCACATAACGCTCTCCATCGAGTTGGTCTTGAGGCAC
>CAZWCI010000010.1:9229-22914 GCA_964632815.1 uncultured Lentimicrobiaceae bacterium
AAATAATTAACAAAAAATGCAGCCATTCCATGAATAACCGGTGTCAAGGCATTCGCCTTTTTTCCTTTCAAATAAAGGATTTTCGCCCCACGACTGCTATAATTTCTTTCGGGTTTGGCAAACAGTTCTCCAATATTTTTATAACGATAATGCATTATGGCGGAAGACAATTTTTTCATTCTTACTGCAGGAACAGAAGCATGTTGTTTGACTTCAAGAAAACGTGTCTTATCCGGACGATAGAGACGCACTAAATAGTCCGGATACCAACGGCAACATTTTACCCAACGACTCCCAATCAGATTCTTTCTTTTGACTGCATAAGAATCATATTTACTTTTTTCTGACAGATCCAGTGCATTGATTTCTGCAGCTAACTCGGATGTAATCCGCTCATCCGCATCCAAACTGAATACCCAATTATTGGAAACATATTGTAACGCTACATTTTTCTGAATTCCATCTCCCAAATAGGGTTGCAGAACTACTTTTGCCCCCATTTTCTCAGCAATTGCAATTGTTTCATCACTGCTCAGAGAATCAACCACAATAATTTCGTTACAAATTAACTGCAGTGAACGAATACATGCTTCAATATTGTGAGCTTCATTTAAGGTGGTAATTATACCGGTTATCTTTTTCATAAGCAATTTTTATTACTTAATCTATTTTCTATATAAGATATTCTAAAAAAATTATTATTCAAATAATTAAGCATTTATACAAATACTGATTTCACACCAGGAATTGCATCAATTAGTTGTTGGGTATACGAAGTAGCAGGATGGCGATAAATTTCATCAGCTTCGTTCAATTCCACAATTTTACCCTCTTTCATCACGGCCATACGATCAGACATAAATTTAACCACAGAAAGGTCATGAGAGATAAAAATGTAGGTAAGTCCAAATTCTCTTTTTAATTCATTAAGCAGATTAAGCACTTGAGCTTGAACAGAAACATCGAGTGCTGACACAGATTCGTCGCAAATGATAAATCGAGGGTTTACTGCGAGGGCTCGTGCGATGGCAATTCTTTGACGTTGGCCTCCTGAAAATTCGTGCGGATAGCGATAAAAATGAGTTTCATTCAAACTAACACGTTCTAGCAATTCAATCGCCTTTTTTTTTCTTTGTTTGTCGTTCCCAAAAAGGCAATGCACACGCATAGGTTCCATCAAAGCATCTCCAATCTTAATTCTTTGATTTAATGAAGAATAAGGGTCTTGTAAAATGATTTGCAACTCTTTTCTCACTTTACGTAATGCTTTAGGAGAAAGTGAGTTCAATAACATTCCTTTATAATAAACATTTCCTGCAGTAGGTTCAATCAACCGAATAATAGAGCGCCCCAGTGTAGTTTTTCCACAACCCGACTCCCCTACCAATCCTAACGTTTCTCCTTCATACACTTCCAAATTAATTTGATCCAACGCTTTAAGATATTGGCGTTTTTCAAATAATTTTTCTTTACGAAGCGGATATATTTTAGATAAGTTTTCAATCTTCAAAATAGGTTCTGCTGCATATAAGTGCTTATGTTCATTTACTCTTTCTTCATTAGAAATTGTAAGTGTATTTAATTTTTCAGAGAGAGAAAGAGAGGCAAAAGCATCTTGTTGTCTCATAAAATCATCTACAGTCGGCAATAGTTTTAGGCGTTTATCCATAGAGGGACGACAGGCTAGTAATCCTTGGGTATAAGGATGTTGAGGATGTGCAAAAACCTGTTTGGCATCTCCACGTTCCACAATTTCGCCTTTATACATAACCAATACCCGATCCGCAATTTCAACTACAACCCCCAAATCATGAGTGATAAAAATCACACTCATATTGTATTTCAGTTGTAATTTTTTAATCAACTCCAAAATCCCTTTTTGTACGGTTACATCGAGAGCCGTGGTTGGTTCATCCGCAATAAGAATATCAGGATTGCAGCTCATGGCTAAGGCAATCATAACCCGTTGCTTTTGTCCTCCGGAAAGTTCAAACGGATATGCCTCGAAAATTTTTTCAGGTCTGGGCAGCATTACCTCATTGAAGAGCTCCAAAACACGCAATTTTGCTTCTTTTTTAGATAATTTCGTATGGAGGAGAAGCGCTTCCGTTATTTGAGCCCCACATTTCATGACCGGATTTAGGGAGGTCATGGGCTCTTGAAAAATCATAGCAATTTTATCTCCTCTAATTTTTTGCATTTCTTTTTCGGGAAGGGTGTCCATCGCAATTTGGTTTTGGAGATTTGAATCAAAAAACAGCAACTTTCCGCTATTTTTGGCTATTTTGGATTCCAACAAACGCATAATCGACAGTGCGGTAACAGATTTTCCTGAGCCGGATTCTCCAACAATACCAAGCGTTTCCCCTTTTTTTAATGTAAAGGAGATTTCATGCAAAATTGGATTCCAGACTTTTTCTCGTCTCAAATCCAATGAAAATTGTTCGACTGTCAATATATCATCCATAATATTAAAAAAAGCCTGATAAAAGTCAGGAATTTTGAATTTTATCAGGCCTGTCCGTTTATCCTAAAAATATGATAAACATAATCAATATTTTATTGCTCAGCAGGATTTATTTCGAGTAATTCTACTTCAAAAATAAGTGTTGAACCACCTTTAATGCTTGGACCTGCATCTCTGTCACCGTAAGCAATATCGGAAGGTAAATAGAGAATAAATTTAGAACCAACCGGCATCAACTGTAATCCTTCAGTCCATCCTTTAATCACTTGATTTAACGGGAAAACGATAGGTTCACCGCGATCTACGGATGAATCAAAAACGGTTCCGTCAATCAAAGTACCATGATAATGAACTTTAACTTTATCTGTTTCTTTTGGTTTCGCACCTGTTCCCATGGTCACAACTTTATATTGCAATCCACTAGCTGTTTCTATCACACCTGGTTTCTTTTTATTTTCATCCAAAAATGCTTTTCCTTTTGCTTTTTCTGCATCAACAGCTTTCGACATTTGTTCTTGCATCATTTGTTGCAACACTTGAAATGTTTGTTGCATTTCTTCTTGAGTCATTTTTTCAGTTCCTGCAAAAGCATCATTAATACCCATCAATAAGTGTTCTTGTGAAAAATCAAATCCAAAGGTCTTAAAATTACCACCTTCAGCGAGTCCGATAGCATACCAAATTTTTTGTTCTTGTGTCATTTCTTGTGATTTTAAATTGAGACTCATCCCCATTACACATAAGCATAAAGTCAATACGGTTATTTTTTTCATAGTTTAATTATTTTTATGATTTAGCGTGCAAAGATAAATAAAATAGAATGAATAATGCAACTTGTTTATTATTTTATTTTAAACAATGATTTATTAACCAATGAATGAAGTGAATATAATCAACAATTTATGAAGCTAAAATCGTCTAAAAAACGTATCTTTGCAGCGTTTTTTTTATCTTATTCAACCAAATATATAGAATGAAGAAATTATATATCGAAACGTACGGCTGTCAGATGAATGTTGCAGACAGCGAAGTTGTAGCATCCATATTATCTGAAGATTATACAATTATTTCTGAAATAAAAGAAGCTGATTTAATTTTGTTGAATACTTGTTCGGTCAGAGACAATGCTGAGTTACGGATACGAAAAAGATTACGGGAATTGGGGGCCCTTAAGAAACGAAAACTGGGGCTACAGATTGGCTTATTGGGTTGTATGGCTGAGCGAATCAAAGAAAAATTATTGAAAGAAGAAGCCGCATTGGATTTCATTGCTGGTCCTGATGCCTATCGGGAACTGTCTCAATTGATTGAAGAAGCTGCCGGCGGACAGATTGCCTTTAATGTAGAGCTATCAAAAACGGAGACTTATGATGACATTGATCCGGTCAGATATGACACTAATGGTCTTTCGGCTTTTATTTCAATCATGCGCGGTTGCAACAACTTTTGTTCCTATTGTGTTGTTCCGTACACGCGGGGCAGAGAACGCAGTCGTGAACCCCAAAGCATCCTAAATGAAGCCAATATATTGATAGAAAAGGGATTCAAAGACATTACGCTTTTAGGCCAAAATGTAAATTCCTACCAATGGAATGAAGATGGCACCCTACTCAATTTTGCCGGTTTAATAGAAAAAGTTGCCTTATTATCTCCCCACGTGAGAGTTCGTTTTGCCACTTCCCATCCAAAAGATATTTCCGATGAATTAATTGAAACAATTGCTAAATACGACAATATATGCTCCTATATCCATCTTCCGTTCCAAGCCGGCAGTAATAATATGCTGAAAAAGATGAATCGTAGCTATACCAGAGAATACTACTTAGAACGCATTAAAACAATTCGCAGAATCATTCCCGATTGCGCCATTACGACGGACATTATCGCCGGTTTCTGTGGTGAAACAGAAACAGATCATCAAGAAACGCTGGCACTCATGAAAGAAGTCGGCTTTGATGCTGCTTATATGTTCAAATATTCCGTAAGAGAAGGGACAATGGCTCAAAAACATTTTGCGGATGATGTTCCCGAAGAGGTCAAATCGAGAAGATTAGAAGAGATTATTGCTCTGCAGCAAGAACTTTCCTTAACAAGCAATAAAGCAGACATCGGGAAAGAATTTGAAGTCTTGGTAGAAGGAGCATCCAAACGTTCCAAAGAACATCACTTTGGCAGAACCAGTCAAAATAAGGTCGTTATTTTTCCGAAAATGAATTCCGATAAGGGAGATTATGTGCGGGTAAAAATTACAGATTGCACCGCTGCAACATTAAAAGGAAAAATTATTTAAGCTTATTTGCTCTTTCTTTCTCTTTTATTTTTTTCTATTTTTGCAAAAAAAGAAAAATGGAAGCTTATCTTGATTTACTTCGTCATGTAGTTTCTTCCGGTAATTATAAACAGGACAGAACGGGCATCGGGACTTATAGTATTTTCGGTTATCAGATGCGATTTGATCTTTCGGAGGGATTTCCTTTGCTGACAACCAAAAAATTACATATTAAATCCATTATTCATGAATTGTTATGGTTTTTGAGAGGTGAAACGAATACAGCTTATTTAAATAAAAACGGAGTATCCATTTGGAATGAATGGGCTGACGAAAACGGAGATTTGGGGCCTATATACGGAAAGCAATGGCGATCTTGGCCCATTGATGACACACACTCTGTCGATCAGATTTCAAAGGTCATTGATGACATTCGCAACCATCCGGAATCAAGACGATTAATTGTGTCTACATGGAATGTTGCCGAACTTGAGCGTATGGCACTTCCTCCCTGTCATATACTTTTTCAATTTTATGTTCATGAGGGAGAACTCTCTTGTCAGCTATACCAACGAAGTGCGGATATTTTCCTCGGTGTTCCCTTCAATATTGCCTCATATGCTTTATTGTTGCAGATGGTTGCTCAGGTTTGCGGACTAAAACCTCGTTATTTTATTCATACGCTAGGCGATGCGCACGTATACTCCAACCATATAGAGCAAGCTCAAATTCAATTACAACGCACTCCAAAAGTCCTTCCTTTGATGGAGCTCAATCCTAAAATTGATTCCATTTTTAATTTTTCGTTTGAAGATTTTACATTAAAAAATTACAATCCGGATCCGCATATAAAAGCGGATGTTGCGGTATAAAATACAATCCGATGAAACATATCAATCTTATTGCTGCCGTAGGAGAAGAAATGGAATTGGGATTTCAGAACCAACTCTTATGTCATTTACCTGCCGATTTAAAACATTTTAAATCACTCACGACCGGCCATACGGTAGTTATGGGACGAAAGACATGGGATTCGTTGCCGATTAAGCCTCTTCCCAATAGGCGTAATTTGGTAGTCACTTCCAATAAAAATTTTCATTTTGAAGGGGCAGAGGTCATTCATTCTCCTGAGGAACTTTTGGCTCAGATTGATGACAATGAGGAGGTTTTCATTATGGGGGGAGCTTCCATTTATAAAACTTTCATCGACATTGCCGAAAAACTATATATAACCAGAATTCAAGGCACATTTAAAGCAGACGTTTATTTTCCGGAAATAGATACAAGCAAATGGCAGCTTGTAGAAGAGACTTGTATTTCGAGGGATGATAAAAATCCATATTCGATGATATTTCAGACCTATCTTGCCATCCGCGCGTGAGGTCGTAGGTGGAAAGCCCGCAAGGACGGAAGCCGATGTGCCGCTGTCGCAAAAAAGCGACCGGAGGAAGCTCTTTTTGCGACTTTGCGGCGACACGGCTTCCGGACGCGGACTTGGAGCCGAAGACCGACGGCGAAGCCGGCACGCCCAAGAAATAATTAAAATCACCATTTTAATTCCACATAAAATATATGACAGAATATTCTGTTTTTATAGCAACACAAATAAAAAAAATGTATTTTTGCATTCTATAGAAGTAATTTTTGAAAAAATAAATGTTATGAAACGAATCACTTTTTTGACAGTTTTATTTTCATGGGTCTTCATGGGCCTTGCACAAAATGACAATGACAATCTTGCACCACAATTACCTATTGATAAAGAAACTAAATTAGTTACTTATCAGGAAGTTGTACAAGAAACCGGAACCCCACAAGAGCTTTATGACCGAGCTGTAGAATGGGCAAAAAAAGAGTATACGAATACGAATGAAGTATTTAAAGTACAGGACAGAGAACAAGGCTTGCTGGAAATGCGCTCCAGTGTTCGGATTTATTCCAAAACGAAAGATGGGAAACCTTTTTTCAAAAACATCGTTTATTATCGATTTAAAATTGAGTGTCGTGAGAACCGCTACCGTTTCACCATCACCGAATTTAATGAAAGAGTGACGGCTGCTGCGCCCATAGAAGTTTGGTTTGACACGAATAATCCCAACTGGCAACCCTCGCATTTTGAATATTTAAAACAAATTGATCAACAGGTTAAAGATCTTATCATTTCGATGAAGAAAGGCATGATGCCAAAAGTTGAAAAAGTAGATGAATGGTAACAAAAAACTAAAGAATACTCATGGATAAAACATCACGTCCCCTCATTCTCATCGTCAATGATGATGGTTATCAAGCCAAAGGACTTAACGCTTT
Source organism: uncultured Lentimicrobiaceae bacterium (assembly GCA_964632815.1). Classification (GTDB taxonomy): domain Bacteria; phylum Bacteroidota; class Bacteroidia; order Bacteroidales; family WCHB1-69; genus DUOL01. The sequence goes on from CAZWCI010000010.1 coordinate 16,273, forward strand.
AGTAGAAGCTGCGAGAGATTTCGGCGAAATTGTTGTAGTGGCGCCGGATGGTGCACGTTCAGGGATGGCCCATGCCATCACCTTCGATGCTCCGCTCCGCATTACCTCTCTTAAAACCGAAAACAATGTTTCCTATTACAAAACCAACGGAACTCCCGTTGATTGTGTTAAATTGGGACAAAAAGTGCTGTTGAAAGACCGGAAAATCGATTTGATTCTTTCGGGGATTAATCACGGCTCCAACTCCTCGGTCAGTTTAATCTATTCGGGGACTATGGCTGCCGCCATCGAAGGAAGTATCGAAAACTACCCTTCCATTGGTTTTTCATTGGTGAATTACTCGCCCGAAGCAGACTTTTCTGTGGCGACGGAATATGCCAAAAAAATTATTGATAAAGTCCTGAGCAATCCTTTTCCCGACCATATTTCACTAAACGTAAATATTCCAGATATCTCTTCTTCCGAAATAAACGGCATTAAAATCACCCGACAAACGCATGCTTATTGGCATGAAGACTTGATTGAACACACAGATCCTTTCGGCAGAAAATATTACTGGGTAACCGGACATTTAGTGGATAAAGATTGTGGTGAAGACAGTTGTGAATGGGCTTTGAAAAACAATTATGTTTCCGTTCAACCTGTACAGTTCGACTTAACCGCATATAAACATTTTGAAACCCTTAAAAAATTTGAAGAATAAAATGGAAAAATTAAGAAGAGACTCCTTATGGATGGGATTGGGATTAGGATTCGCATTGCCAGCAGTAATTTTCGGTTTAATATACGGAATTTTGGCTATTATCTTTGCCGTATCTTCAAAATGTGAAGGACTTGCCGTTTACGAGATTGTTTCCATTCAGAAATTAATCTTATTAAGTGTTATTCCCAATCTATTCCTGCTTAAATATTACTTACTAAAACTGAAGTACGATCTTACCGGAAGAGGCATATTGGCTATGACCTTTGTGATTGGAATTGTATTTATCATCCTAGAATTCATTTAATCCATTTGCTTCATTGCATGGATACATTTAAATCAAAATATGGCCCATGGGCAATCGTTGCAGGAGCTTCCGAAGGGTTGGGAGCCGCTTTTTCCGAAGCTTTAGCCCGTCGCGGTCTTAACCTTATTCTCTTAGCCCGTCGGGAAGAAAAACTGCAAGAACTTAAATCGTATCTCGTTAGTTCCTATCCAATTGATGTTCAAACATACGTCATTGATTTATCTGATTTTGAACAAGTTGAAAAACTCTATACCCAAATTGAATTGCCTATCGGATTATTAATCTATAATGCAGCTTACGCGCCCATCAATTACTTCGAAGATGTTTCTGCCGCTCAATTGGAGCAAGTCGTTCAAGTGAATGTGAAAGGGCCTCTCCTATTTTCCAAATTGGTTTCCCAAAAGATGATTGAGCAACAAAGAGGTGGCATCATCTTGATATCTTCTTTATCGGGCACCCATGGAAGTCCCAAAATTGCCACTTATGCTGCTTCCAAAGCATTCAATACAACATTGGCGGAAGGATTATGGCTTGAATTGAAACAGCACGGGATTGATGTCATGGCTTCGGTTGCAGGTGCAATTCTTACCCCCGGTTATCAGCAGGCACAACAAAAAAAAGCTCCCGGCACCATGTCCCCCGAAGCCGTTGCCGAACATACCTTAGACGCATTGGGAAAAGGACCTGTTACAGTTCCCGGATTTATGAATAAAATCGGAAGATGGCTCATGAGAAGCGTTTTACCTGCTAAAACCGCCATTCGTATGATGAACAACCAAACCAAAAATATATCATGAAAGAACAAATTATCGGATTTTTTACACCTTGGATTGCCTATCTGATTATTACCCTTTTGCATTACCTTTTGCCCGGAAAATGGATGGCAGGATATATCAAAGATGATAAAACCGGCACGCCGTTGCAGTACCGACTTAACGGAAAATGGGTGCTGATCACCTCCATTCTTCTTTGGTTCGTTTTGGGCTATCTGAATTGGGTTCCCTTTGATTGGTTATATACGGTGCGTTGGTCCGGGCTTGCCGGGGCATGTACTTTCGGCTTGTTGTTCTCCCTTTGGGTTGTTCTTCCGCAAAACTCTACCGGAAAAGCTTGGTATGCCGATTTTTATTTAGGTCGATTGAAAAACCCGCAATTTCGCGGGGGCCATATCGATGCAAAAATGTGGCTCTACTTGATTGGCGCAGTAATGCTTCAATTGAATGTACTTGGCTTCGTGTCCCATCACTATTTGGCCAATGGCACGATTTATCCGAGCGTACTGCTTTGTGCTGTTATGCTCACCTATTTTGTCTGGGATTATCTTACGTTTGAAAAAGTACACCTCTACACTTACGATTTCATTGCAGAACGTGTCGGATTAAAATTAGGCTGGGGCTGTCTCACCTTCTATCCCTATTTTTACATGATTGCTTTGTGGGCGGCCATTGACCTTCCCAACCCGGAATTGTCCGTTTGGCAACTCATCCTTTTTGTAGTGATTTTTTTTGGCGGCTGGTCTCTTGCCCGCGGAGCCAACATGCAAAAATACTTCTTCAAAACCGCTCCCGAAAAAGCATTCCTCGGCATTCAACCCTCTGTCCTTTCCGATGGAAATAAATCTTTGTTGGTCAATGGTTTTTGGGGATTAAGCAGACATATCAACTATCTCGGAGAAATATTGATGGGAACCGGCATCGCTTTAAGCGTCGGCTATCCCTCTATGCTTTGGGTTTGGCTCTACCCTGTTTACTATGTGGCTTTACTCTTTCCGCGGCAGTGGTCGGATGATAAAATCTGTAAGGCAAAATACGGAGCCCTGTGGGATCAATATACCCAAAAAGTTAAATACCGGATTATCCCGTATATCTATTGAGCTTTATCCGTGAGTACTTTTTTCTTCAAATTAACCCACTTATTTGCATCGGGTAAAGTATTTCTATTCAATAATCAACAATATGAATGGAATAAAAGTGTATCTTTGCACTTATTTTAAAATCAATATATGATTCAACCAAGAAACAAAAAAGCCATTGTTTGTCATAACAATAGCTATGATTATAAACAAGTTCTTCAGTACACTTCTTGTTATGCCGATCACTTTTCCGCCGAAGCCAATCCTCAAAAAGTTTTAATATTTTCCGATAATACCGCAGAATATTTCTTTGCTTTGTACGGAGCTGTCAGATGTAACGCAATTGTCGTTCCGGTAGATGTCCAATCGACCATAAAAGAATTAGCTTACATCATCAACGATTGTCGGCCCGAGATTATCTTTATTTCTCCGGAAAAGAGAGAGATTGTTACAGCTGCGCTGGAAGCTGTTCCCGATTTAACGTGTAAAATTGTAACTCCTTTGGATATCAACATCGAACAGGTTGCTCAATATCCGGTTACCGAAATTCCTGAAGGAGATCCTGAACAAACGATGTTTATCATTTACACCAGTGGAACTACGGGTTCTCCAAAAGGGGTAATGCTCTCTTACAAAAATGTGATGTTTAATGTAAATTCCGTTTCCAAACAGGTTCCGATCTATCATGAAGCGAGCAACGTTATGGTACTATTGCCTTTACATCACTCTTTCCCGTTGATTGGCACCTTGGTTGCGCCAATGTATGTGGGAAGCACGGTTTATATTGCAGAAGGACTTTCTTCCGAATCAATTCTCCGCACCCTTAATGAAGGAAAAATATCTCTCATTATTGGCGTTCCCAGATTGTACGATACGTTGGCCAAGGGGATTATGACCAAAATCAACGCCCGTGGAATTACAAGAATGCTATACGCATTGGCCGATAAACTCGGCAGCGAAACTTTCTCCAAATTTATCTTCAAATCGGTTCATCAAAAATTCGGTGGAGCCATTGAATACTTAGTTTCCGGCGGAGCAGCCCTATCGCTCGAAACAGCCCGTGTTTTCAAAACATTGGGATTCTATGTACTTGAAGGTTACGGTATGACCGAAACCGCTCCTATGATCAGTTTTACAAGACCGGGAAGAAGAAAAATCGGCTATGCCGGCGACCCACTCCCCAATATCGAAATTAAATTCTCAGAAGCCCAGGAAATTTTGGTTAAAGGTGCCAATGTAATGCAGGGCTATTACCAACGCCCCGAAGAGACAGCAGAAATCATTAAAGACGGCTGGCTCCATACCGGAGACATGGGCGTTCTTGATCGCTATGGACTTAAACTGACCGGCAGAATTAAAGAAATTATTGTTACCTCAAACGGAAAAAATATTAATCCTGAAGAAATTGAACTTGAACTGCTCAAACAATCCGCCTTTATTAAAGAGGTAGGCGTTTTCCTCCATCAGGATACATTACAGGCCATTATCGTACCTCAAATGCCCGAATTCCGCACCAATGCCGCTGATTCTCTCCAAGAGACTTTCAAATCCATTATTGCGGAATTTAACAAACAAACGATGTCCTATAAAAGGATTAAACGTTTCCACCTTTTTTCCGAAGAACTGCCCAAAACCAGACTCGGGAAATTGAGACGTTTCAAATTTGCCTCTTTGATTGAAGAGACGCAAGAAAAGAAATTAGCCGATAATTTGCGTCAAAAAAGCGAAGTCTATCTTATGCTCAAGACTTTTATCGACAATGAAACTGGTTATCAAGCAAGCGGAGACGACCATTTCGAAATCGATTTGGCTATGGATTCCCTAAGTCGAGTTGCGTTGCTTGCCCATTTGGAACACTCCTTCGGCATCAATCTTAACGAGAATGATCTTGAAAACTTCTGTACGCTCAATATATTAAACCAATATGTGAAAACCCACATGCAAAAGCTCAATCATCATGAATTGTCATGGAAAGAGATTCTTTCATCCAAATTTCAGGAAATTAAACTTCCTAAATCAGGACTCATCCATTTCCTCATGACTCAACTGTTCCGCGTAATGCTCCACCTCTCTTACCGTTATCGTGGAAAAGGAGTAGAAAACATTCCGCAAGAACCCTGCATTATTGTTGCCAACCACAGAAGTGCATTAGACGGACACATCATCACCTCCCGAATGAAAGATAGCCTGATTCGCAAAACATTCCTGTTTGCCAAAGGGAAACATTGGCGCTCGCCTTTTGCCCGTTTTATGGCCGTAAAAAACAACATTATTTTGATGGACATCAATCAAAACGTACGCGAATCATTACAACAGCTATCCTCCGTTCTTAAAAAAGGAAAAAACATCATCATTTTCCCGGAAGGAACCCGTTCCAAAGACAAAAGTGTAGCAAACTTCAAAGAGACTTTTGCCATTTTGAGCCGCGAACTCAACATTCCGATCGTTCCGGTAGCCATCAGCGGTTCCGAAAGAGCCGTCTACCACTCCATCAAGCTCCCCCGATTATTTGCCAAAATTAATGTAGAATTTCTTACCCCCGTATATCCTTCGACTGAAACCGACACAGCCGCTTCACTCAAAGAAAAAGTAGAAAAAATTATTCGCCGCAATCTTTCCTGTAAATCATAATTGTTGTTATTCTATGTCTATTTCATTGCCTTTTGAAGAAACTCGTCCTTATGTAGATTCGGAAGTCCCTGAAGCAATAGAAAGGATTGCCGCATCTCCCCATTTCGAAACCATCGTCCGCTATCTGTTTCCGGATGCAGATATGGTTCGTTTTAAAACACAATTCAGAAACATCAAAACCGTCAATGAATTCCAGGAAACCATTATGGACAAAGCCATTTGGAGTATTGTCCGGCAAACTTCCGACGGTTTGTTTTCCGCAGGATTCGAGAATATTTCCGATACACACAAAGGAATGTTTATCTCCAACCACCGCGACATTTTATTGGATGCCGCCCTGCTTCAACTCATGCTTCGCAAAAACAATATGGAAACCTCCGAAATTACTTTCGGAAGCAACCTCATGCGCGGCTCCCTCGTTATCGATATCGGGAAAATTAATAAAATGTTTCGGATTGTCCGTGGAGGAAATATCCGCGATTTCTACAAAAACTCCATGGAAGTCTCCCAATACATGCGTTATGCCATCACCCAAAAAAAACAATCTACTTGGATTGCCCAACGAAACGGCAGAACTAAAAACGGAGATGATAAAACCGAAATGGCGGTTCTGAAGATGTTTGCCATGAGTAGCAAAAAACCATTCGTAGAAAACCTGCTCGAACTAAACATCATACCCATCTCCATCTCCTATGAATATGAACCTTGCGATTTCTTAAAAACGGCCGAATTATACGTCTCTTCCTATCAAAAATATGTCAAAGCCCCTAACGAAGATTTGAATAGCATTCTGCATGGGATTCAACAATTCAAAGGGAAAATCAGTCTCGTGGTTTGCGAGCCGATTGGAAGGACCGATTTGACGGAAGCCAATACCTTTGAGAAAAACGAGAAATTTCAACATTTGGCAGAAATTATCGATAAACGTATTTATGCTCATTATAAATTGTGGAAAACCAATTACATCGCGCATGACCTCCTCCACCAGAACAACCGATTTGCCGCTTTTTATTCGGAGCAGGAAAAACAGGATTTCATAACCTACATGAACAACGGAATAAATGCCATTCAGGGCGACAAAGAAGAGTTGACCCAAATATTTCTGACACTCTATGCCAACCCGATTAAAAATGTACTTCCTGCATAATCGGA
>CAZWCI010000011.1:0-15837 GCA_964632815.1 uncultured Lentimicrobiaceae bacterium
ATATTTTCGTCGATACAAAACTACAAAAAAAAGTAATGGGGGTGGATTGAAAAATTCCCCCCTTACTTTATAACTTTTTATCGGACAATAGTGATAAAAAATCTTAATTCTTAGGCTTATTTGCATATAAATGAATAATTGTTTGGTGGAAAATATTATATTTGCACAACTTTAATTAATTGGATTAATTTTTTTTAAATAACTAATAGTTAGTGTATTATGAGTAGAGAAGAGGTGGTTAAGATTGTCAATGATTTTTTAATTAATGAAATTGAGATTGACGAAGAATTGATAAAGGAAGAGGCACTATTGAAGGATGATTTAGGAATTGATAGTTTGGACTTTGTTGATATTGTAGTCATTGTAGAACGTCATTTCCATTTCAAGATCAAAGCGGAAGAGATGAAAGATATCCGTTCTTTGGCTCAATTTTACGATTATATTTTGTCCAAGGTTGAAAGCGACAAAGAGACTAATCCGGATGTCAAAGGCTAATCGACCATGGCAGGGAAGAACAGAAGGAGGTGATTTTGGTTTACGCTTCTTGTTGTGGCTTCTAAAAAACGTCAACCTTCATGGGGGCTACTTTTTTGTAGCGACCTCTATTCCTTTTTATCTTCTTTTTCGGCGTAAAGCAAGAAACGTCATTTATCATTTTTTTCGCTATAAAATGGGGCTTTCGCTATGGAATGCTGCCAAATCAACCATTAAACAACATTATCGTTTCGGGCAGATTTTAATGGATAAACTCTCTGTGTTAGCCCGCGGGAAGGCAGATTTTAAGGTTTTTATTGACGGAGAAGAACTTTTCAATCAACTTATTGATGGCGACGAAGGGTTCGTGATGACCGGTGCGCATGTGGGCAATTTTGAACTCGCAGGTTATTTGTTGAAGCAAAATAAAAAGAAGATCTATTCTGTTATTTTCGGTGGTGAAGAGCCTATTCTTCAACAGTATAGATTGAAGCAATTTGAACATTCCAACGGAATTATGATTCCCATTAAGGAAGATATGTCACATCTCTTTCAAATTAATGCAGCTCTTGATCGTGGCGACATTGTCAGCATGCCCGCCGATCGGCACTTTGGAAGTGATAAAAGTGCAATTTGCCCTTTTTTTGGTGCAAATGCCAAATTCCCTGTCGGTGCCTTTCAATTGGCCGCGGCTAAAAGTGTTCCGACAATTTTGTTGTTGGTTTTGAAAGAGCCTAGGAAAGAATACCGAATCTTTGTTCGGCGTCTCGACGTAGAACCCTGTACAGTGGAAAATAAAAAACAACTGGCCCAACGTATTGCTTGCCGATATGCTCAAGAATTGGAAAATATTGTGCGTCAATATCCGGAACAATGGTTCAATTTTTATGATTTTTGGAATCTCTCTTAATAGAAAATATATAACATGAAACTTAAATCCCCACAAAAAGAAATTTATGCTTCGGAACGTTTTTCCATCCTTGAAGCACAACGATTGGCACAGGAAATTGCTTTTGGTCCTATTGTGTTCCAAATTTCCAGATTAATGGTCAAATTTGGCATTTTTCAACTGCTTATTGAGCATAAAGAAGGACTTTCTATACAAGATCTTGTGGAAAGAACAAAACTCTCTCCCTATTCGGTGCAGATTTTATTGGAATCGTCTTTGACTATCGGTACGGTGCTCTTGAAAGACGAAAAGTTCTTTATTGCTAAAGTCGGCTTTTTCTTACTCAACGATCCGATGGCACGTGTAAATATGGACTTTAATCACGATGTTAACTATTTAGGAATGTTTGACCTCGAAGCTGCGCTGTTGAACGGAAAACCGGAAGGATTGAAAGTGTTCGGTTCATGGCCGACGATTTATGAAGGATTGTCCCAATTGCCCCCGCAAGTTCAAAAAAGCTGGTTCTCTTTCGACCATTATTATTCAGATTGCTCCTTTCCGCAAGCATTAGAGATTGTTTTCGGAAACAATACCAAAACATTACTTGATGTGGGTGGAAATACCGGTCGGTTCGCCCTTCGTTGCGTCGATTATAATGAAGAGGTGGAAGTGACCATCATGGACCTGCCGCAACAATTAGACCTGATGCGGAAACATGTTGCCGGTAAAGTGGGATCCGAACGTATCCACGGCTATGGTAACGATTTATTAAATCCGGAATCCGCATTTCCGAAACCTTTTGACGCTATCTGGATGAGTCAATTCTTGGATTGTTTCTCCAATGAAGAGGTAACCTCCATTCTTTCTCGCGCGGCAGCCTCTATGAATGACGAAACAAGACTCTATATTATGGAAACTATTTGGGATCGCCAGCGTTTCGAAACGGCTTCTTATTGTTTGGCACAAATTAGTGTCTATTTTACGGCAATGGCTAATGGAAACAGCAAAATGTTTTACTCTGGAGACCTCGAGAAATGTATATTCGATGCCGGTTTAATGATTGAAACTATTCATGATGAACTCGGAATGGGTCATAGTATACTGGTATGTAAAAAATGACCTTAATCTATAAAAGCGTCTTGGTGCTTGAGCAGTAACTGTTCCAGTTGCTCAAATAATTCCTTCTCTGCATGCGCAATCTCAAATAAAAGATCTGAAATCTGCGTTAGCGTCATTGTTACATTTTCCTCATTCACGAATTTGGTATATCGAAGCATTTGTAACGAGAGGTTTTGCCAAAGATCTGCAATTTCTGTCATTTGTGTCGACAGAGTAGCCAAATTTTCTTCTTTTCCTACAACGGAAGCCTCTTTCAGAAATCTGGCATATAAGTAACGGAATGCCGACCGTCCCGTCCCTGCATCTTCAAATAATTTGACCAAATGCCGTAAATTCCCTTTTTTATCCCCAAAAGTGAATTTACGATCCCATTTTTTCATCTCATCACTCAATAAAAACAAGCCTTTAATGCCAAAATATTTTACAGGATGATGCAACATCTCTTTACACGTTTTCCGGATTCCAATCCACACCCCTTTGTAAAGATTCAATTCTTGCGGAACATCCTTTATGTAAAAAAGAAAACCTCGGGGTGACAAAATGCTGTTACTGAATCGAACGCGAAGTAGCTCCTCGGGAGTCATGATTTCGCGGCCATCGGGCAACTCAGGCATGGTGTCGCTCACATAATAGCGATTTTCTTCCTTGCCGTATACCACAATGTGGTGTCCGTTAAAATTGCCCCGATGTTCTGCAGGAAAATAGCTGAGATGTAGCAAATTAACCACCAATCCTACCGGAATTCCTTGAGCCAACAAATCATCCAGTTGCTGCATCGACCGCTTTTTAGAGAAAAATTTCTGATGATACAACTTAAACCCAAATGCGGCAGCAAAATTCTTGAATATCGCAACAGGGGCCGGCCTTGGCATGGTTAATCTAAAAGAGTCCATTGTAAGAAAAGGAATATGCGTAAAGGAAATTCCGCTGCCAATACCGAATATCAGCGGTTCACTGATATCAAGATGATGAAGTTTAAGCATGTTTCGAATAGCACCGTTTTCACAGTGAATGGTCTGCTCATGAGGATAATCAATCATATATTGTGTTTTCAGAACTGCAAAAATACAAAAATTTTGATATGAATAATCTCTTTTATTTGGGCGTGCCGGCTTCGCCGTCGGTTTCCGGCTCCAAGTCCGCAGCCGTAAGCCGTGTGCCTGCAAAGCCGCAAAAAGAGCTTCCTCCGGTCGCTTTTTTGCGGCAGCAGCACATCGGCTTACGTCCTTGCGGGCTTTCCACCTACAACCTCACGCGAGGGAACGGAAACGGATACTTAAGCCAGATCCTGTTGCCTATGAAGTCCGCATCTTTTGCAATAGTGTATTTTATTTTTTGATTTTAAAAACCGTTTTAACAGTTGTGTTTCCCTTAATCATTGACCATACAGGGCAGTACTTATCTTCTGCAAGATCAATAGTCTTTTGAACATCTTCTTCAGAGGCATCAGGAGAGGTCAGACTAATTTCAAGATAAATTGATGAAAATCCTGTAGGATGTTCTTCTCTTCTTATTCCTTTAGCTGTAATTTCAAAATAGGTGATTGTCTTGTGTATTCTACGGAGGAAAGTTAATATTGCACTTCCTAAGCAGGAGGAAAGACTTAAAAGGAGTAATTCAAGGGATGTATATCCGAGATTATCACCCATAGGAGCAATGTAATCAATTGATATAGGAGCATTGTCAACAACGGATCCAATAAAATGAAGTTTGTCGTTTACAAGTTTAATGATAGAACTCAATTCTTTTGATTTGTCGATCATTTTTGAAAATTTATTGATTATAAAATATTGCTTTTATTCTATGTATAGGATATTATGAATACTCGCAATTCCCAATTTTGTATTTATGATAATTAATTGAGCGTCCATTTTTACGAAAAATCTTTATTGACTATCAATTGAAAAAAATTTCATTGGCAAATAAACTATATTATTGTTTTTAAATATCCAATCTTTATAAGGTTAACAAAAATCAAAATGACGTTTTTCTATTTCTATTTTTCTGACTTTCTCAATATTTGTTAATATTTTCTGAAGTATCTTTTTAAAATCCTGTTTTCTTGGTAGGTCATCATAAAATATATCCATTATTAATTCTTCTAAATCCCAATCATTAAGCCAATCATTAATCATCAATTCTGATTCATCAAGAAATTCGTTTTCTGTATTGCACTCATAGGATAATAAACCAAATTGCAATGTCAAATCATAATGAAAATTCTCTGTTGTTTCAATAATCGCTGTATATGCTTCTTGTGATAATTCATCTGTATCCATTTTTTGTTCTTTTTATCTTATCTACATATTTATATTTCAAAATTGTGTTTTGCAATGAAGATTTATAAAATTAGCAGCTTTTGCGGTTGTTTAATTAAATTTTTTTAATTGTCTACAAAAATAGTGTTTATTTTAATATCTCAAATATTTTTTCTTGATGAGGGAGGGTATTTTTTTTTGTTATATCATTTTTTCCTATAAATTTGTATTTTAAAAATTGAAATATGGAACTTTTCGGTATTCATGGCGTTTTTCTTGTGATATTGGGCATTATCGGGTTTTTTATCTATTTTTTGCCAACGATTATTGCTTCAGGAAGAAACTCTGTAGCTACTTTTTTAATATTTTTAATTAATCTTTTTGGTGGATGGACCGTAGCTCTTTGGATTTTTGTTTTTATTTGGGCATTTTGTTCCAAAAAGAAGTGATGTTATTATTTTAATGCTGATTTTAATGAAGAAGATCAAAAAAACTATTAAGAATCTCCCATACCTGTTTATTTTGGTGATTGCTTATCTGGTCATAGAACGATGGATGCAAATACCGAATAGAGAAACCAAAATGCTTTGGGTAATTATATTGTTTTTGGGGGTTGTTTTCTTTGTCGGGATGGTTTTAGTAAAAAAGATTAACCGCTCCCAAAAGCTGAAAACGGTTACGGATACAAGTAGGGGTACCAAGTCGGAAAGAGAATTGGTGCTACAACTATTGAAGATTGGGATTTCGTCGGATATGATTTTTCACGATCTTTATGTTACGAAAGATAATGGCCATTTTGCTCAAATTGACTTGGTTGCGCTCACGGAGGTGGGAGTTATTGTGTTTGAAGTCAAAGAGTATAGTGGTTGGATTTTTGGTACTGGTTATCAAGAGCAATGGACGCAGGTGTTGGCTTACGGAAAAATGAAGTATCGTTTCCAAAATCCAATTTTGCAAAACCGACGGCATATTGACGTATTGAAAAGAAAGTTGAGAAATTACGGAAATGTACCCTTTTATTCTGTAGTGGTGTTTTACGGAAAGTGTGAATTAAAAGATGTCTCCTTTATTCCGAAAGATACTTACTTGCTGAAGCCCAATCGTATTAAGGATGTGCTGGATATTATTCGGAAAGAGAATTCTTCCGTAAACTACCCGGATATTAATGAGACGATCAAGATTTTAAAGGAAGCCGTCAGCACCGGAGAAAACCCGGAAAATCAGGCGCAGCATATTGAAAATATACAGGAGATGTTGGGCAAGGAGCGAATTTTAGATTGATTTGTTGTCAAACGGTATCCTTTCCTCGTGAGGGCGTAGGTGGAAAGCCCGCAAAGACGGGAGACGATGTGCCGCTGCCACAAAAAAGCGACCGGAGGAAGCTCTTTTTGTGGCTTTGCGAGCACACGGCTTACGGATGCGGACTTGTAGCCGGAGACCGACGGCGTAGCCGGCACGCCCTAATAAAAAAAAATCCAACATAAAAAATTTATCTTGGATTTTCATTTTTAGAATCTTTGTGGAGCCGGCGGGAATCGAACCCGCGTCCAAACTTGTTGCAAAAGTGCTTTCTACATGTTTAGCCTATGTTTAATTGTCGGTATGTTGCCGGTACAAGGCGAACCCACATCATACGTATCTTCTGTTATTTCGCTTGTACATCGAAGCCTGTACTTGCTATCTGCCCATTTACGATGCTTCGGACCGGACGCCGGGAAGAGGAGCTTCCGGGGAAACATCCAAGACGATAATCCTTGATTAGGTCTCGGAATCCGCAACAATTACGCTGCGAATGCATAAGAAGTTTCGCCAGTTATTGGCTACGAGAGTTAGTTTTTAACGGAACCGTCTCACAACCTCCGACATGCTTACAAATCCACATACATGCTGTCAAAACCAAACGACCCCATGCGGATAGTAACTTTTCTATTCTAATGAACTTTGCCTTTCAGAGTCAATATGACGCGATCTCTTTCGGCATTTGAAAGAACGGTAGCCCATTTATTGATAGAACCTGTAGTTTTTGCTGTATATATTACTTTAATTTTTCCTGTTTGACCGGGCATCACCGGTGTTTTAGGCCATTCAATTTCGGTGCAGTCGCAAGAGATGATGACATTATCTAATATGAGCGGTTTTTTTCCAATGTTGGTAAAGGTAAAAAGGGTTTCCTTGACATCTCCGATATTGAGGGTTCCTAAGTCTGCTGTAATATGGTCGAATTGAATTTCAGCACCGGTGTAATTCTTTTGAGCCGGTTGTTGTGCTGAAAGTTGTCCAATTGAGAATAGGATTGCAATTATGGTGATTATTTTTTTCATCGTATTCATATTTTAGCAGTATTCATGAATGGGAAAACTATTTGCTATAGGGAAATTATTTAGGTGCTACCACTGAGCTTTCGGTTTTTACCGGAGCTGCTTCTTGGGGAACATCGGCTACATTTCCTTTAATTCTTAATACAACGCGATTATTGATGGCATTAGATTCTACTGTAATACTTTTGGAGATAAGTCCGATACGTTGTGTATTGTATTTAACTTTGATTACGGAAGATTGTCCCGGTGCAAGGGGTTCTTTAGGCCATGAAGGAACAGTGCATCCGCAAGAAGAACGAACATTGGTAAGGATGAGATCCGTTTTTCCAACGTTGGTAAACTTGAATTCGCAAGTGCCATCATCTCCTTTTAAAATATTGCCGTAATCATGCTCAATTTTTTCAAATTTAATTTCCGGTTCATTTCCGGTAGGAACAGGTGCTTGAGCAGGAGTAGCAGGTTCTTGGGCTTGAAGAGAAAGGGAAATCCCTAAGCAAAAAATAGCAGTTAGGTAAAAAATCTTTTTCATAATTCTATGTTTTAAATTTTTGTGATTAAGAATATAATGTGTTATATGTTTTGTTTAAACAGTTTGTTAGACGATATCTTTTTTTTTAAGTTTAATCGATAAAAGAAAAAAGAGCTAAATCGTAACTTTTTAATCCAAATCCGGTAATTGTGCCGGAACAAGCAGAAGCGATGAACGATTTTCTCCGGTACGTTTCCCGATTGAAGAGATTGGAAATATGGACTTCAACCACTTTTTGGGAAATAGTTTTCAGTGTATCTGCAAGGACAATAGATTGATGAGTGTAAGCGCCGGGATTAAGAATAAAGCCATCCATAGTTTTGTTGGTCAACAGATAATCCACCATTTCGGTCAATGAGTTACTTTGGAAATAGTGCAGTTCAAACTGGGGAAAACGTTGGCGGAGCATCTCGAAATAGGTCTCAAAATCGAGTGTTCCGTAGATATTGACTTCGCGGGTACCCAACTCGCCAAGATTTACCCCGTTGACAATAGCTATTTTTTTCATTTTGATTGATATACAATTACAAAAACATCCTCATCTTTTTTTTGCATATTCATTTGTTCCCGTGCATATTGTTCTAAAAGTTTAGGATTGCTTTTTAATTCCGTATATGTGAATTTATTATTGCTTTGATTTTTAGTCTGAATGATGCTTTCGTCCAATTTTTTTATTTTTTTGCTCAATTCAATATGTTTGGAAACATTATGGTCAGAGATGAATAACATATAGACCAAAAAGATGGCTATAGTACCGAGATACAAAATGGTAAAAAAACGTTTATTTGTATTCATTCTGTAGATATATTAGATTGCGCAAAGGTATAAAAAAATCAACAAATTTACTATCTGGCAAAATTTACCGATCTGATTTCGCGGATTACGGTAATTTTAATTTGGCCTGGATAGGTCATTTCGTTTTGGATTTTTTTAGACAAGTCAAAGGAGATTTGTGTTGCTTGTTCGTCGGTAACTTTTTCAGCACCCACGATCACGCGCAATTCTCTTCCTGCTTGGATTGCGTAAGTCTTTACAACTCCGGGGTAGGTAAGGGCAATATTTTCAAGATCGTTGAGACGTTTCATATAAGCTTCGACCACTTCACGTCTAGCTCCCGGTCTTGCGCCGGAGATGGCGTCGCACACTTGCACAAGGGGTGAAATGAGATTATCCATTTCCATTTCATCATGGTGAGCACCGATGGCATTTACAATTTCGGGACGTTCTTTATATTGTTCTGCCAATTGGGCTCCGAAGAGTGCGTGTGGTAATTCGGGTTCGGTGTCCGGCACTTTTCCGATATCGTGGAGTAAACCTGCGCGTTTAGCTAATTTAGCATTCAATCCCAACTCAGCAGCCATAGTTGCGCATAGGTTGGCGACTTCTTTGGCGTGTTGTAACAGATTTTGTCCGTAAGAGGAGCGGTATCTCATTTTTCCGACCATGCGAATCAGTTCGTGGTGGAGATTATGAATTCCAAGGTCGATGCAGGTACGTTTTCCGATTTCGGCGATTTCTTGCTCGATTTGTTTTTTGGTTTTAGCCACTACTTCTTCGATACGGGCCGGGTGAATACGTCCGTCGGTAACCAATTTTTGGAGCGATAGTCGAGCGATTTCTCTTCTCACGGGGTCAAAGCTGGAGAGTAGAATAGCATCTGGAGAGTCGTCAATAATCACGTCTACACCGGTTAAATTTTCAAGAGTTCTGATATTTCGGCCTTCTCTACCGATGATACGGCCTTTAATTTCGTCATTTTCAATATTAAAGACAGAGACAGCATTTTCCATAGCGGCTTCGACACCTACTCGTTGAATGGACTTAATGATAACTTTCTTTGCTTCCATGTTGGCCGTAGTTTGGGCTTCATCCATAATATCTTTCACCAGCACCATGGCATCGGCTTTCGCTTCATCTTGCATCAATTGCATCAATTGTTCTTTCGCTTGTTGTGCGCTCAATTCGGCAATTGCTTCTAATTTTGCTTTTTGTATAGAGGTTTGTTTGTCTAATTCGGCTTGTTTTTGGGTGTTGATTTCGAGTTGTTTGGTAAGATTTTCTTTAAGTGTATTGGTTTCGTTGGTTTTACGATTTACCTCTTCTAATTTTTGGTTAAGAGATAGTTCTTTTTGTTTAATTCTATTTTCTGCAGTAGTAATTTGTTGATTTTTTTCGTTAACAATTTTTTCGTGTTCACTTTTCAGTTGCAGAAATTTTTCTTTTGCTTGTAAGATTTTTTCTTTTTTAAGTAATTCTGCGTCTTCTTCTGCTTTTTTAACTAATTCTCGGCTGCTTTTTGTAATAGATTTATTCAGCAAAGTGTAAGATAGGGCAATACCCGCTCCAATGCCGACGAGAGCGAATATTAGGGATAATGTGATAGGTTCCATATTGTTTTATTTTATTAAATTATAGAATGTATATATTTTGTATGTGTGTGAAATCAAAAAAAAATCCCGCATGTTCCATAGGGTTTTAAATTAAACTCCTATTAATTACGATGAAGGAGCCTTCGCTTCTTGAAATTCCAAGGGTTTTCACCATACCTTTCGGTAATCAGGCCTTTTCTAAAAGCAATTGAGCTTATCCTTCGTTTGTATACTGTTGAGTTTAACAAACGTATCTGAACAATGCGGGATATGTTGTATTCAAAGAACCTTGGTTAATCAACTTCAATTGTATCCGTAAGGGCTTTTAAAGCTTCCATTTTTGGTATTAAATCTTCTTCGAAAGCATTCAATCTTTCTTCATTTTCAATCCATCTGACCACAAAGTCTATTAAAATTTTTGATAATAAATCCTGGTGATCGTTATAAGTCCATCGTTTAGCAAATTGTGTAAAACTCTCATTGATTATCCTTTCAGCTTCTCGATAGTAAAATTCTCCTTCTTTATTGATATCTATCTCAAATACTCTTTGATCGACAGTTAATTTGATTGTAATTCGATTATCTCTATTCATGTTCACTATTAAGAAGCTTAATGCAATTGTCTATCTCCCGCACTAAATCATTGATTTCCTTTTTTGTCTCTTGTTTATCTTTTCTGTCTAAAAATGTTTTAGTAATTGACACTAATTTTAATTTTTCCTCCAACGTGGCCATTTTTAGTTTTAATTCCTCAACTTCCTCTTCCAGTTGACTATTTTTGCTTTTTAATTGTTCGTTTTCTTCCTTATATTCATTGTAACGAACAATAGTTTGCTTTATTTTGTATTCAATTTCGTTATATAAACTTAAAAATGATGCCATTTGTTGTTATCATGATGCAAAGATAATGATTTTACCTTTACAAAATATTATAGGGTTATATTTATTTTATTTTTTTTGTTTTTGTAATTGTTGCTGTTGTTTTTGCATTTCTTCGAGCTTAATTTGCCATTTAGATTTTTTAACCGGCTTGGTCATGTTGAGTTTGATTTTTTCTCTAACTTTCTTTTCATCAATGGACATTCGGAATATCCACATTTGAAGGAAGGTAATGAGGTTAACCAACAAGTAGTAGTAGGTAAGGGCAGAGGAGAAGCTATTGAACATTCCTAAGAAGAGTACGGGCATGATGTACATCATGATCTTCATCATTTTTTGTTGGTCGCTTGCCCCCCCTGGAGCCATTAATTTGTTATTCAGCCAAGTGTATATCAACGTAGCAATGGTCATGAGCAAGGTAAATAGACTGACATGGTCTCCATAGAAAGGAATGTTGAAGCCAAGGTCTAAAATGGAGTCGTAGGTGGAGAGGTCTTCAGCCCATAGGAAAGGTTGTTGTCGGAGCTCGTAGGCTGCCGGGAAGAAACGGAAAAATGCAATCAAGATGGGCATTTGAAGAAGCATGGGTAAGCACCCTGACATAGGATTAATTCCGGCTTTTTTATAAAGTGTCATAGTGGCCTGTTGCTTTTTCATGGCATCATCCGGCTTGGGATAACGAGCTGCAATTTCTTCGATTTCAGGCTTCAGGACGCGCATCCTTGCCGAAGATAAGTAGGTTTTATAAGCTACAGGCATTAAGACCAGTTTCAGGATAATGGTCAATATCAAGATGATTATTCCATAACTGATTCCGTAAGTTTCCAACCAATTGAAAATAGGAATAACTGCCAATCTGTTGATCCAATGAAGAAGGAAGCTCCAACCCAGTGGTACTTGTCGCTCTAAATTTAAGTCGTATTTGTTGAGCAGTTTGTATTGGTTGGGGCCGAAATAAAGTGAAATATCGTAGTAGGCATTATCGATGTCTGATACTTCAAAATCCATTTCAGCAGCGCAATCTTTCAGTTTCAACAGTTCATTTTTATCCGGTTCTTTGACTTCCATCGTCCCTGTAGTAAATGTACCAGAATCGGAAATCATCACCGCTGTGAAGAATTGTTGCTTATACGAAACCCATTTTATGGGGGTGGAAAATTCTTTTTTCTCCGAACTCTTTTCACTCAAATTGGAAACTTCATCGATGTTATCCATATAATAAATAGTGGTGAGGTTTCTTTCATATTCGTAGTTTTTTTCTACGTTGTTTAGAGAAGAATTCCATTGTAAGCTATAGGAGCGATTGGCGTATAGATAGGAAGACATGTTGACAAATCGGATCCGGTATCCAAAACGATAATCGTCGGCAGAAAAGGTATAAAGATATTCAACATAGCTATTGCTGTCTATTGAGGGGGCTGTATTGGCGTCAAGTGCTGGTTTAAGTGGATATAGTTTAAGAGAAAGTTGTTGTTGTTTACTACCGTTTACAAACAATGTATCTTCTTGAGGACTGCTGAAATACAGATTTTCCGTTTGAACCATTCGTTGATCATTCAACTGCAGTTCTATGCTCATCTTATTTCGTTCTCCATCAAAAAGAATAAGAGGCTGCTTGGGAGCTCCTTTAGGGGTATAACGATAAATATTTTTTAATTCTACTCGCTTAATGTATCCTCCTTTACGTGAAAAAGTATATTTAGCAACATCTGTTTCAACGAAGTAATCATTATTTGTTTGATTGTCTTCGAAGAAAAAATCAGAAGAATTTTGCGATGAATTTGCCGCCGGAGCGGGAGCAACGGAGGTTTGAACATTGGCAGGTTGAATGCTGTCCGTTAAAATAGAATCTTTTTGTATTTCATCCTTTTGATTTTCAACAAGCTCTTGTTTTTTCAGTTCATTATCTTTTTTTATTTTGGAATTATTGTAAAAAGAAAATCCCATTACCAATCCAAAAATAATGATTAGTCCAATAATTGTATTTTTATCCATAGTTGATTTGAAATTTGAGTTGCAAAAATAGGAAAAAATTGCGTATTTTTGCATTACGTATAAATTAAAAAAAGGAAAAAGCTATGTTTCATTGGATTAGAGTATTTTTAATTGAATTTTTTTTGAAATTGGGGTTTAATGAGACTTATTCTAAATTATCGTCAGTGCTTATAATTGCAGCGGGATTATTTATAATAGCCCTTTTGTTGTATTATATCCTAAGGTTTATCATCATTAGGATTATTAAAATGTCTTTTGAAAAGTCTATTTGGAAAAAAGCATTGTATGAATCGAAATTTTTTAATCAGATTGCCGTATTTCTTCCTGCTCTATTCATTAAAAAAATAATCGGGGAAGTGTTGATTGTCGGTTCCTCTTCTGAATTGTTTTTAACTGCTTTAATCAATATTTATATTATCATTAATTGTACTTTGATTGTCAATACGTTTCTAAGTGGTGCTGCCGATGTAATGTTGCAAAAGGAAAGTACGAAGGATAAGCCTATTAAAAGTTACACGCAAATTTTGGCGATAATCTTATGGTTGGTAGCTGTGATATTGATTATTTCAATTGTGATTAATAAATCTCCTGTCGGACTTTTAGCAGGGCTGGGGGCTTTTTCAGCTGTTTTATTGTTGATTTTTCAGGATACGATTACCGGATTGGTCTATAGTATTCAATTGTCTTCAAATGACATTATTCGAAATGGAGACTGGATTACGGTCAATAAGTTTGGGGTAGATGGCACGGTAGAGGAGGTTAATTTAATTTCTGCTAAAATTCGGAATTTTGACAATACGGTATCTACGGTTCCGGTGAAACAGTTGGTAGCCGATTCTGTCCAAAATTGGCGTGGAATGCAAGATATGGGGATGCGGCGAATCAAACGTTCCATCAATATTGATGTGACCAGTATTAAAAGATGTACTCCCGAGATGCTCGAAAAGTTCAAGCAAGTTTCTTTAATTCGTTCCTATATTGAAAACAAAGAAAAGGAGATTGAAGAGTATAACACTACACGTGAAATAGTTATGTATGGACCAAACGGTCGTTATTTGACCAATATCGGTGTTTTAAGAATTTATATTCAAGAGTATCTCAAGTCGAACCAAAGTGTTCGTTCTGATGCCACTTTGATGGTACGTCAGTTACCACCGAACGAATATGGTCTTCCGTTAGAAATTTATTGTTTTGCAGCCACTACCCAATGGGTGGAATATGAGAATATTCAATCAGACCTTTTTGATCATATACTTTCCGTATTGAATTTCTTCGAAATCCGTGCTTTCCAGCGTGATTCCGTGAAGCAAAACCCATCCTGATTTATTTACCAAATTTGGACACGAGCTTCCGAATTGAGCCACATTCCATTTCCTTCTTTAACATTAAAAGCTTCAATGAAAGGGGTGATGTGGGGAAGTGTTGCGTTTACGCGCCATTTCCCTAATGAGTGCGGATCTTCTTTGGTGCGGCGTTGAATTTCTTCATCTCGGATATTATTAGCCCAAACGCCTGCATAAGCAATGAAAAATCGTTGTTCTGCCGTGTATCCGTCCATTATATCTTGGATTGTTCCCTCTTTTTTGGCTTTTTGGAATGCGGTGAAAGAGACATTAAGTCCGCCATTGTCGGCAATGTTTTCCCCTAAGGTAAACTGACCGTTTGCAAAAAGCCCCGGAAATACTTCTATGCGGTTGAAGTAGTCGATGAGTCCTTGTGCCCGATCGGTGAAATTTTTGGCATCCTGTTCACTCCACCAATTTTCAAGATTGCCTGCTTTGTTGTAGTTTCTTCCTTGGTCATCAAATCCGTGGGTCATCTCATGTCCGATGACAACGCCAATGGCACCGTAGTTGAACGCATCGTCAGCATTCATATCGAAAAAAGGAGGTTGTAAAATTCCGGCAGGGAAGCATATTTCATTGGTTGAGGGATTGTAGTATGCATTTACGGTTTGTGGAGTCATGTACCAAGTGGAGCGATCTACAGGTTTTCCGATTTTTGCCAATTGGTATTTGCTTTCAAATTCTGTGGCACGCATGATGTTGGCATAATAACTATCACGCGAAATGGTCAGAGCGCTGTAATCTCTCCATTTATCGGGATATCCGATTTTTACAATGAATGAAGATAATTTGTCGATGGCTTTTGCTTTTGTCGAATCCGCCATCCAAGTATTTTGTTTAATTCTTTCGGATAATGCCCATTGGAGGTTTTCTACCAAATGAAGCATCCGCTTTTTTGCTTCAGCGGGAAAATGTTTTTTTACATATTCTTGTCCTACTGCTTCTCCAAGTGAATTTTCTACGGTCTCAATGACGCGTTTCCACCGTGGTTTATTTTCTTCTTTGCCGGAAAGCACTTTCCCGTAAAAGTTAAAATCTGCATTTACAAAATCTTGACTCAGATAGGGAGCGGCATTTTGAATTACATTCCATGAAAGATATGCTTTAATGACTTCCAAATCGGTGGTTTTGAGAATTTTATTCAATCCTTTAATGTATTCCGGTTGAGAAATGTTTAGTGCGTCATCCGCACTGAGTCCCATTCCGTTAAGATACTGATTGATATTGAGAACAGAAAGCATATTTTGAAGTTCTTCAACTTTTTTAAGATTAAATGTTTTATAAGGATCCCGTAAATCATTTTTGTCCATGAATAATTTGGCCATCTCGGTTTCAAATTTCAAGATTTTTTCTGCCATATTTTTTTCTTTATTTTCAAAACCCGCCATTTTACTATATCCTGATAGCGTAAGGAGTTGGGAAATAAAGTTGAGGTATTCTTTGCGGATAGGGTCGCTTTTAGCTTCTAAGTAATAGTCGCGGTCTCCAATGCCCAAACCACTTTGCCAAACCCAAGCAATGGTCATTTCACTATTTTCAGGATTTCCTTCTCCAAAGAGGGCAAAGAATGGGGTAATATTATGCAGATGGAGGTCAACGAGGCAATTGGTCAATTCATCTTTTGATTTTATGTATTGTATGTTTTGCAGCATCGGTTGGAT
>CAZWCI010000011.1:15937-22076 GCA_964632815.1 uncultured Lentimicrobiaceae bacterium
TACATGCCGAGAATAGCAATAAGGAACTCATCATAACTAAAATTATTTCTTTTTTCATGGTTATTTATTATTGATTTTTATTTATTTGAAAGAGGAAAAAATACTAAAAAAAAGAAGAAGATTTCCAAATCAGTTGCGAGTTACGGTTGAGTAAAAAAGTAGGAATAAGTTTACTGTTTTTCAATAATGCGGTTCAAAAAAAGGTTGTAATTTTTCGTTTTTTGAAACTCAGTCAACACATATTCCAGCAGATGCGTTCCGAAAAGTACATCTTGAGGGAGAGGGGAGGAGATGGAATAATCTTTAAGTTTCAAAAAAGGGGCGAATGGACTGTCTGCAGGATATCCATTAGGCACCCGGCGCAGGGAATTATGTTGATCATGCGTAAACCCGCTCGCTTCTGTAAGAACATTTTGGAATTGGTTTCCATCGTGTAGGATTGCTTCTCTGACCAACTTAATTTGTGTAGATGTCGGAGCGTACAAGCCGGCGGCAAGAATGTTGGCTCCGATATATGCCGCTTCATCGGGCTCAATATGAAAGTAATAGCCGGCAAATCCCGAACATTTCCCTCCACGACAAATATAGGCACCCAAATGTGTTTTGTAAGGCCTTTTATCCGGAGAAAAACGTAAATCCCTATAAATGCGATAAGTGCAATCTTTTACTGTAAGTCCTTTGATGGTTTCATCAAAAGAGGAAACTCCGGCAATCAATTGAGACACAAAGTCATTAAATCGGGATTGAATTTCCAAATACTCTGATTTGTGTGCGTTAAACCAATCACGATTGTTGTTTCGGAGTAATTGGTCAAGAAAAGAGATGGCTTTTTTCATTTATACCAAATTAGCAAAACCCATAAATGCCATAGCCAAAATTCCGGCAGTGATTAAAGCAATGGGAACTCCTTTCATGGCTTTGGGAACTTTCACCAAATCTAATTGCTCTCTTAATCCTGCAAATATCACAATCGCAACTAAAAATCCTAAAGCAGTTGCAATTGCATAAATTGTACTGTCAAGAATTGAAAATTCCGGTTTTTGAGTAACAGCAATGGCAATACCCAGAATTGCACAATTAGTTGTAATTAAAGGTAGAAATATTCCTAATGCTTGATATAGGACAGGACTTATTTTTTTTAGAATAATCTCAACGATTTGAACGAGTGTAGCAATAATAAGGATAAAAACAATCGTTTGTAAAAATTGAAGACCAAAAGCATTCAAAATATAGACATTAATCAAGGAAGTTACCAAAGTAGCTAATGCCATCACAAATGTTACTGCCGCTCCCATTCCCAGCGAAGTGCTTACTTTTCCGGACACCCCTAAAAATGGGCAAATACCAAGGAATTGTGCCAAGATAATATTGTTGACTAATACACACCCTATAATCATCAGAATATATTCCATAATATTATATTTTAAAATTTTCTAAGAAATAAAAAGTATAAATTAATTGTGTTGTTTTTTTTGCTGTAGATAATTTACTATTGCAATGATAAAGCCCATTACTATAAAAGCTCCGGGAGCAAGGACAAAAATAAGAATTCCATCCCCTTCAATAAACTTGGTATTAAAAATAGCACCACTGCCTAATAATTCTCGGCAAAACCCAATGATGAATAAGGCAAAAGTAAACCCTAAACCCATGCCAAGCCCGTCCAAAAGAGAATCAAATACATTGTTCTTGCTTGCAAATGCCTCCGCACGACCTAATACGATACAGTTTACTACAATCAAAGGGATAAATAGCCCTAAACTTTCTGCAAGTGCCGGAAGATAACCCTGAATTAATAAATCTATGATAGAAACAAAGGTCGCAATGATGACAATAAATGAGGGAATTCTTACTTTATTGGGAATTACATTTTTAAGAGATGAAATTAATATATTAGACATTACTAAGACAAATGTAGTTGCAAGTCCCATGCCTATACCATTAATAGCAGAAGTTGTAACTCCCAGTGAGGGACACATCCCTAAAGTTAATACTAAAGTAGGGTTTTCTTTAAACAGCCCTTTGGTTAAAATGCTTAATTTATTATTCATGATTTGCCTCCTTTTTTGCTTTTAAGAATGAAGAATGTGCTCGATCAACGGCATCGCAAAATGCACGAGACGAAATGGTGGCCGCGGTAATGGCTTCTACATCTCCGCCGTCTTTGGTCACTTTAAGTTTAAATGATGCAGGATTTTTTCCTACAAATTGAGTGGCAAAGGGGGATTTACTCTTGTCGATTTTATCTCCCAAACCCGGAGTTTCAGCCATTTTCAGAACTTCGGTGCCTAAAATGTTGCCGATGCTGTCAAAGCCGACCATTAATGAAAATGTTCCGGAAAATGCTTTATCGGTGTATGTTTCAACAGCACCTCCAAATAATTTATCTCCATCGTATGCCAGATAGACAATTACAGAATCTTTTCCGCTCTCCGGCATGATGCTCACTTGTTGCAAATCTCCCTTGAATTTGGGGAGTACACTTGAAATCGCCATCTCTTTTTTGGCGGATTGAGATTTTTCAATAGGGGTTTTCGTGATGGAATAAATGGCAGCCAATCCTATTGCAGCAATTACTGTAATGAGAAAAAGCGAAATTGACAATTTGACTAAAGACTCTTTTTTTGCCATGGTGGATACTATTTGTAAATGAATCTGTTATTCAGGAAGAAATATTCCGTATATCAGTTATTTTATTGTTTAATTTTACCGAAAGTTTTAGGTTTAAAGCCTTTATTGATTAGAGGTACCAATCCATTCATTGTAAGAATTGCAAAGGAAACACCTTCCGGATAAGCCCCAAATAATCGAATGATGATGGTGATGACGCCGCATCCTAGCCCGAAAATAAGCATTCCTCTTGGAGAAGTTGGAGAGGTAACCATATCGGTCGCCATAAACAAGGCCCCAAGCATAACACCTCCGGTTAAAAGATGGAAAAATGGATTGGCATAGTAAGTAGGATCTACGAGATAGAAAATTCCCGAAAATAGGAATATCGTTAGTAAGAAAGATACCGGAATATGCCACGTAATCACTTTGCGAATGAGTAAGAAAATGGCCCCAATGAGCAACGCAATGGCTGAAACTTCCCCAAAGCTGCCGCCCATTTGTCCAAATAACATCTCTACATAACCGGGCATGTCGGAACTATGCATGATGCTCTCTACAGATTGTCCGCTCTTAACTCCTTCTTTAAGAATTCCAAGCGGCGTAGGACCGGAAACTACATCTGCTCCTAACTTAAAAATAGGGTTAGGTATAGGCCAGCTCGTCATCTGAACGGGAAATGAAATCAATAGGAACACACGTGCAACCAACGCAGGATTAAATAAATTCTTTCCTAATCCCCCAAAAGCCATCTTTCCGACGCCAATAGCAATCAATGCCCCAACAACAACCATCCATAACGGAAGATTCGAAGGCAAGTTGAAAGCCAATAACATTCCGGTAATTACAGCCGAACCATCCCAAATGGTCGTTTCTCCCTTTAACATGTATTTTTGAATCAGATATTCAAAAACAATACAAGAGGCAATGGAGACAAAAGTGAGTATAATCACCGGCAGCCCAAAATAAAAAATGGAGACCAAAAAAGCGGGTAGGAGCGCAATTACCACCGACCACATGATTTTCTTAACCGATTCTCCGCTGTGAATGTGCGGGGATCCTGAAACTTGTAATAGTTTTTCGTTCATATTGTTTCGTTTATCAACATCAGTACCAATTATTTTTTTCGAGCACGTATCATAGCTCCTGTTTTGATTTTTCCTGTCCTTATCATATCCAACAGCGGTCTGCATGAAGGGCATCCGTATTGGCAGGAACCACATTCGATACAATTCATAATTCCATGATTCTCACATTCTTCAAAACGTGAATTTTCAACAAGAAAATGAAGTAAATAAGGTTCAAGCCCCATCGGACAAGCAAAGACACATTTGCCGCATCGCAAACAATCCATTGCAGTTTCCCGTTTGCTCTCTTGTTCGTCAATAAAAAGAATGCTTGACATTCCTTTAACAAAATAGGAGTTCAGCTGAGCAATCGCTTTTCCCATCATCGGTCCTCCGCTGATTATTTTTCCCGTATTTTCCGGAATTCCTACTGCCGAAATGACTTCTTCAATGGGAGTGCCAAGACGAATTTTAAAGTTTTTCGCTCCCGACAATCGCTTTCCGGAAATAGTGGTGAATGTTTCAATAAGCGGCTTGTTCTTTTGAACTGCTTCATAAATGGCATGTGTGGTGGTAATATTGTTGACAATACATCCCACTTCGATAGGAAGTTTTCCATTGGGAACTTCCCGACCGGTAAGCGCTTTTATTAACTGTTTTTCAGCACCTTGCGGATATTTGGTTTTCAGTTTTACTACTTTGATATTGGAGTATTCAGCGGCTAATCGACTTAAATGCTCATAAGCGTCCGGTTTGTTGGCTTCGATGCCGATAATAGCTTCCGGGGCTCCCGAGGCAATCAGTAATGCTTGAACGCCCACAAGACAAGCTTCCGCTCTTTCCAACATAATCCGATAGTCCGTGGTAATGTATGGTTCACACTCCGCCGCATTCACAATGATATAGTCCACTTTCTTTTCTGGCGGAACCAGATATTTAACATGGGTGGGAAAACATGCCCCGCCAAGTCCTACAATACCGCACGACTTAATGCGCTCAATGATCTCTTGTTTGGAAAGTGTAATTTCTTTCTTCAATTCCGGAGATCTGTCGATATGTTCTTCCCATTCATCTCCTTCCACATCAATAATCGCAGCCGGCTTTTTATAACCGGTAATGTCGGCCACCATATCAATTTTTGCAACGGTGCCGGAAACGGGCGAATGTAAGTTGGCGCAAATAAAAGCATCTGCTTTTGCAATGAGTTGCCCCACTTTCACTTTATCTCCTTTTTGGATTACCGGAGTGGACGGAGCACCGAGGTGTTGCGTGAAAAAAATGGTTGCCTGTTTAGGAAGCGGAAAAGACTCAATGGCAAATTCTTTCGCCAATTTATTCTCTTCAGGATGAATGCCTCCGATGGTAAAAGTTTTCATATTTGATGATTTCATTCTTCTATGGTCACAACGACATTAGGTTCTGTTTTTGGGGCAGGAAAATTAACTGCATGAATGGCGTTTGTCGGACATTCGGGAATGCACTTCTTACACAGTTTACATTTCTCACAATCGATATATGCCAAATCATTGGTAATTGTGATGGCTTCAAATGGGCATACCTTGGCACATTTTCCGCAGCCGATACACGCAACCGCACAATTCTTCTTCGCCAATGCACCTTTTTCTTTATTCATACAGCTCACAAAAACTCGTTTGCCTCCTTTGCCTTTATTACGCATCTCAATGATATTTCTCGGGCAGCTTTTGGCACAAGCACCGCAGGCTACACACTTCTCTTCATCTACCACCGGCAATTTAGTAATAGGATCAAGGTGAATCGCATCAAAACGGCACGCTGCAACACAATCTCCACAGCCCAAACAACCAAAAGGACAGGCACTTTCGCCGGCAAAGAGCGAATGGGCGAACGTACAAGTGAGGGCAGAGTCGTAAAACACTTTTGCAGGTGCGTTGTCGCAGGTTCCGTTACACCGAACGACCGCGATTTTGGGTTCTGCTTCTACCGCAGTCACCCCCAACATGGCGGAAATCTCTTTGGCTAAAGCATTTCCGCCTACCGGACAGATTGCTCCTTCGGTAGAACGATTTTTTACAATGACTTCTGCAAGATTTCGACAGCCAGCATAACCACAGCCCCCGCAATTGGCACCGGGTAATTTGTTTGCAATTTCGTCAATTAAAGGGTCTTCAATAACTCTAAATGCTTGTGAAACAAAATAGAGGACAATTGCTGCCGTTAGTCCGATTAAGCCTAAAATAAGTGCAGCATCAATAATGATATTTCCGGTCACAGCTACTTCTTTTTAATTTATTTTAAGATGCAAAAGTAAAAAATAAAATTTACAAAAGTTGATTTCATCATAAAAAATAATATTATTACAATTGAGTTTTTATTTTTTTGGGGGGCGTGCCGGCTTCGCCGTCGGTCTCCGGCTACAAGTCCGCGTCCGTAAGCCGTGTGCTCGCAAAGCTGCAAAAAGAGCTTCCTCCGGTCGCTTTTTT
>CAZWCI010000012.1:0-3492 GCA_964632815.1 uncultured Lentimicrobiaceae bacterium
TTAACTATTTATTTTGTTGATATACAGAAGTTTATAAATCGAACTCAGGTTATAACACTCAAATAGTATTCCAATAAAAAATTATGTATCTTTGCCCCCGAAATGAAAGGGGTGCCGAAAGGCTGAGATTAAACCCAATGAACCTGATGCGGGTAATGCCGACGTAGGGATACATTGCAATCATCTTCCGTATAGACCCTCTTTCGACTTTAAGTTATTTTTAAATTAAATTCGTCAGAGTTATGAAAAAAAGTTTCAAAAAATCCACAAAATGCTCATCTAAATGGAGTTTGATTCCATTTTGGGCTTTGGCCCTGATGGGGCTCCAATCCTTCAATGTAAACGGACAAACCCTCCTCGACAATGACTCTCTTCGGCCCATCCAACTAAAAGGCGTCGGAATTACCTGGACCCGCCCAAGTGGAGAAGAGATTTTCTCTTCTTCAGTTGTCAATCGCGAAGAAATTAAAAAATCACAAGGAAACGGTAGTATTAATAATCTTTTCGACCAAATTCCTTCCATGATTACTACTTCGGATGCCGGAACCGGAATCGGCTATACTTATATGCGCATCCGCGGGATTGACCAAACCCGAATCAACGTGACTATCAACGGAATCGCCTTAAATGACGCAGAATCTCAAGGTTCTTGGTTTGTCAATTTGCCCGATTTCGGAACACATGTCGATAATCTCCAAATCCAACGAGGCGTTGGAACTTCTAACAACGGGGCAGCTGCTTTCGGAGCAACCATGAATTTCTCCACACTAAGCGCAAACCCAAACCCATTCTTGGAAATCACATCATCTGCCGGCTCCTTCTACACTTTCCGAAATACAGTCTCCGCAGGAACCGGTTTGATTAAAAATCGCCTTTCTGCTGCCGTCAGCTATTCCAATATTCAAAGCAAAGGCTATATCGACCGCGCCTCTGCCAATTTAAACTCACTTTTCTTTACTACCGACTACCGTTTTCGGTCCAAAGACTTGTCTCGTGACTACGGAAAACTAACTTTTAACTTAATCTATGGAAATGAAAAAACAGGTCTCGCTTGGAATGGAGTTCCCTCCGATTCACTTATAACCAACCGAACCTATAATAGCTGCGGGGAATATTATGATTCGTATGGAAATGTCCGTTATTATGATAATGAAACCGATAATTACCAACAAAGCCACTATCAACTTTTTTATTCAATTAATAGAAAATATCATACCGAAAAATTAGAACATAATTTCAAAATAGATGTTGGAAGCCACCTGACCAGAGGACTCGGCTATTATGAAAATTATAAATCAAATAAAAGTTTTGAAGACTACGGACTTCAAATGCTTGTATTGGAGTACGATACCCTTGACCTGATTGTAAGAAAATATCTGGACAACTATTTCTACGGAGCCACTTTTAATATCGAACACCGCATGGCAGAACCAGCAAGAGAGGGCGCCAAAAGAAATAGCTTTTCCTGGTCGCTCGGAGGCGCCGTAAACCGATATCAGGGCGATCATTACGGAAATATTATCTGGATGAAATATGCAGGAAATATCCCAATTAACCACCGTTGGTACGATGGGATAGGAGATAAAACACAATTGAATATTTATGGAACTGCCTCATATTCCTTGGATGAAAATATTTTCACCTATATAGATCTGCAATACCGCCGGATTAACTACCTGATAGACGGTTCTGATGATAATTTGACCAATATTTTCCAACATTACATTTGGAACTTTTTTAACCCAAAATTGGGATTCAATTATTCTTGGAAAGGCAAACAAAATGAACATTTGAATCAATCCGTTTACGGATCTTTTGCGCTGGCAAACCGAGAACCTACCCGCGCTGATTTAATCGATTCTCCAAACGAACAAAAACCGGTTCCTGAAACCTTATATGACCTCGAACTCGGATATCGACTGAAAACGAAGACCTTCGCCCTGAATACAAATCTCTATTTTATGTATTATAAAGATCAGTTGATTCTTACAGGCGAAATTAATGATGTCGGCGCAGCTATTATGACCAATGTGCCACAAAGCTATCGCACCGGAATCGAACTCATCGTCTCTTATAAACCCGTTTCCTTTTTCCAATGGAAAATTAACGGAACTTTCAGCCTAAACAAAATTTTAAACTATACGGAATATGTGGACAATTGGGATACTGGGTCGCAAGAACTAAATACGCATGGAACAACCGATATTTCCTTTTCTCCGAGTATTGTAGCAGCAAACGAATTTGTCTTTACTCCTTTGAAGCATTTTAACATCGGGTTCGTTACTAAATTTGTCAGCAAACAATATCTTGACAATAGCAGTAATGATCATTATATTCTAAAACCATATTCCACAACAAATTTGAATCTAAGCTACGAGTTTCATACAAAAATAATTCCGGAAATAGGACTCTTTTTTAACATCAATAATCTCTTTAATGCTCAATATGAGAGTAATGCATGGCTTTATAAATACTATAAAGAAGGAATTGAAAAATTTGAGGACGGCTATTATACGCAAGCCGGAATCAATTTCTTAGGGGGAATAAGACTTAAATTTTGATAAATCCTAATCGCGATTGGGCTCTTTATCCAATAGATGGGTATGATGTTTCAACGTTCTCAATACCAACATCAGGACTAAAAATATAATCAATAAAAATAAGGAGGGACGCCACCATTCCATCGAAGTTGCTGTGTAGTTACTTAAATTCAAAGCTCTTAAAAAATCAACTATGGTAAAACCAAGCGCTAAAGCAAAAATCCCTGAATATTCACGGCGTAACACTGATTTAAAAGAAAATGGGATCTCTCCTTTTTGGTACTGAGCAAACTTTGGTATAAATGCCGGAACTTGCAAAGACCAATTTAAATATTCATCACCGAATTGACGTTCCAAATAACGCTCTTCAGTAAACATAATACGCTCATAATAAAGCCAATATACTAAAGAAATAATGAGGAATAACGACAAATTAAATGTATATAACAATACTCCTGCCCACATAAGATAATTCCCTAAATAGAGCGGATGACGTACTGTTGAGTAAATCCCTTTTGTGTTCAGTTGTTTCGCCACCTGCTTGTCCCGATTTCTTCCTGATGTCCCGTGAGGGGTAGTTCCAATCGTATATGCTCGGATGCAAACCCCTGCAAATGATACTAATAGTGCGACCACAGAAACAATGCCTATTATGACTCCCGAATCGGACGAGGATAAATATTTTTGAATTCCGGAAGGCATAAAATAAACAAAAGGAAGTGCGCCTAAAAATATGATAACAGGAATTTGTCCACGATATTTAAATAAGAAATTCCCTGATTTTTCTAATGAATGAATTAAAGCCATAGTTCTCGTTTTTTTCAATAATGAATAGTAAAATGATCTTTTATCAACTCTCCCGTTATGTCTCTGAGTTTTGCCCGTTGCGGATTCTTCAATATTTTTTGAGATATCTTTATCCTCTTTTTATTAGCAAAACATTGGCCCGTAA
>CAZWCI010000012.1:3592-22013 GCA_964632815.1 uncultured Lentimicrobiaceae bacterium
AATATTTTTTGAGATATCTTTATCCTCTTTTTATTAGCAAAACATTGGCCCGTAACTTCTTGCACTTGATTGGAAAGTGCTAAATGTAACAATGTTGATGCGCCTTCAATCGGTTTTTTGATAAAAGGGCGGAAAAAAATGTCACACAATTCATCAATTACTTTATTTCCCATGCGGATAATCTTGGTACTGACAATCCCCGGATCAGCACAATTGACTGTTATGCCCTTATTTTTCCATGCTTCTGCAGCATCTAATGTAAAGTATAAAAACGCCAATTTGGAGTTGCTATATGCCGAAAAACGATTAAATTTTTCCTCATCTATTGGACAGAATAATTGCTCATCAATCTTGCCATATTTATAAGTAAGAGAAACCATATTCACCACTCTTCCGCCCCGTTCAATCAATGGGAATAGCTGATGAGAGAGAATAAAATGTCCGAGATAATTTACCCCTACCGTTCTTTCAATATTTTCTTCCGTTACTTCAGGATGATGACAAAGTATTCCCGCATTATTAATTAATAAACTAATCCGAGAAAACCTTTGCCGGAACTCATCAACAAAACGTTTAATGGAATTAAAAGAGGCAAGGTCTAATTCCATTAATATGAGATCCCCACCGGTTTCTTTTTGAATTTGTTGAAACACCGGTTTCGCATCCTTTGCAGATCTGCACGCCATAATTGTTGTATAGCCAGACAAAACAATTTTTTTGGTAATCTCTCTTCCCATTCCACCATTGGCCCCTGTAATTATAGCAATCGGTTGACTCATATTTTGATATTTAAGGGTGCAAAAATACAAAAATAGTCACATCCCGAAGTGAAAACTTTTTCTTTCAGAATATTAAAAAAAATGATGTATTTTTGCTCATCAAAAAAATAATCATGTCTAAAAACGAAAAGGAAATCTGTGAGTTGCTTATTGACAAAGGAACTCTTAAAAGAAAAATTTACGAAACTACTTTCGAAACCATGCAAACAATTAAAAAAGTTGCGGAAAATTTTTCTATTTATTACAAAACCAATTTCCCGGAAATTAAAGACACTATCCAAGTCCATTATACTAATAGAAATACGTTCGAATTTCAACTCAAATTTGCCGGAGACATCCTCGTTTTTTTAATGCATACCAATGTTTTTGAGTTTTCAAGAGATCATGAAGTGATGAAAACTCCTTATATTAAGGAAGATAGAACTCGTTCTTACTGCGGCATGATTTATATCTATAATTTTCTCTCCGACTCATTTAAATATAATCGAATAAATGACATCGGCTACTTGATTGGTAGAATTTTAATCAATAAAGACGGACACTATTATATCGAAGGGAAAAGAGAACTTGCACAATTGCTCAATAATTTTAACCTGAATAAGTTTGATGAAGAAGCTGCCCGTGAGATTTTGCTGTCAGCCATTCAATATGCAGTTAATTTCGATTTGTTGGTGCCTGATTATAATAACGATATTCAGATGACCATTAATGAAATGATGCAAATCGAAAATCAAAATATGATTCTTAAAACTGGTAAACGCTTGGGATTCAGATTTGAACCAGATAACTCCGCGTTGAAAAAAGATATCGAATTTTAAGAGTCATTCTCCCTGTACCGATAATTTTTTTACATTAAATAAATTAAAATAATATCATGAGTCATCAACACTTAAAAACGGATTCTTTGTTAGTACATGGAGCCGAAATTGAAGAAAATTATGGAGCCGCAGTTACTCCTATTTATCAAACTTCTACCTTTAAATTTAAAAATGCAGATCACGGTGCTGCGTGTTTTGCCGGAGAAGATAAGGGATATATTTATACCAGAATCGGAAATCCTACAGTAAGTGCATTGGAATCTGTTCTTGCAAAATTGGAAAATGGTTCTGATTGTGTAGTCGTATGTAGCGGTATGGCTGCTGTTAATACTGTTTATATGGCACTTCTTAAAAGTGGAGATCATATGATTTCTACCGATGCCGTATATGGTCCTTCTCGCGTTGTAATGGAAAAATATTGGTCAAATTATGGTGTAGAATCAACTTTTATCAATACCACTAATTTGGAAAATTTAGACAAAGCACTCCGTCCAAATACAAAAGTACTCTACATCGAAACGCCCACGAATCCTACAATAACAATTACCGACCTAAAGAAAGCTTCTGAGTGGGCACACAAACACAATATTTTAGTTGTGGTAGATAACACATTCTGCAGCCCAATCCTTCAAAAACCTCTTGACTTAGGCGTTGATGTTGTCCTTCACTCAATGACCAAATTTATTAACGGTCATGCTGACATTGTTGCAGGAGCCGTTATTTCAAAAAACAAAGAAATTGGAACTAAAATGCGTCAAGTGATGATTAATATGGGCTTTAATATGGACCCAACTCAAGCTTATATGGTTATCCGTGGAGTAAAAACTTTGTCCATCAGAGTTTTTAAACAACAAGAAAACGCAATGCAATTAGCTCAATGGCTTGAAAAACATCCAAAAGTAGAGTGGGTGAGCTACCCGGGTTTACCCTCACACCCACAATATGAAATAGGGAAAAAACAAATGGTTGGTCCCGGATCCTTGATTAGCTTCGGATTAAAAGGAGGATTAGAGGCCGGTAAAAAATTAATGAATAATATTCACATGATTTTACTTGCCGTGTCTTTAGGAGGCGTAGAATCTTTAATTTCCCACCCAGCATCAATGACACATTCAAAAATGTCGAAAGAAGCTCGCGAAAAATGTGGTATTAGTGATGGTTTAGTACGCTTTGCTGTTGGTATCGAAGATGTTGAAGACCTCAAAGCAGACCTCGAACAAGCGTTTTCTCATCTTTAATCTTATGAAAAAAAGATCGCGAATCTTTATTCCGATTCTTTTTTGTATCGCTATTGTTGTTCTTATCATAATAGCATCTTCCATTGGTGTCGTCTCGATTCCAGTGGAAGATGTTGTTTCAATTATCCTTTCTAAAATAGGGGGGAACCTCAATTCGTCTTTTCCGCAACATGTAGAACTTACTGTACTCGAACTCAGACTACCCCGAATATTAATAAGTCTTTTTGCCGGTGCTTCTTTGGCTATCTGTGGTTGTGTGTTTCAGTCCATTTTCCGAAATCCGATTTGCGATCCTTATATTCTGGGAATTTCTTCAGGAGCTTCTTTAGGAGCGGCAGTGGCTTTTATCCTTGGGTGGGATCTCTTTTTCTTCGGAGTCACTTTTCCTGCTCTTGTAACTGCCCTTGCAACGCTTATTGTCATTGTGGCCATTGCCCGATTTGGAAGCAAACAATCTACTTATACCCTCTTACTTACCGGAATTGCAATCAATTTTCTGATTTCTGCGGTAATTACTCTTTTGATGGTAACCAACCAACAATCCATGCAAAAAATCATCTTTTGGACAATGGGCAGTTTTGCTACTGTGAGTTGGAATGATTTACTATTGCTTCTTCCTATAATGTTATGTATCGTATTTCTCTTGTTTTTTTATGCTAAAGATTTAAATATTATACAATTAGGAAGCGAAACTGCAAAATCTCTTGGGGTTAATACGCAAAAAATCACGATTATTACTTTATCACTCGCTTCATTGTTAATTGCATCGGTAGTATCCATCTGTGGAGTTATTGGATTTATAGGGCTTATCGTACCTCACATGGTACGAATTATGGTTGGGAATAATACACGCTCTGTTTTTGTCTATTCGCTCTTTACAGGCGCTATTTTCATGCTGATAGCAGACACTATAGCAAGAACTGTGGCTATTCCATCAGAATTGCCCGTGGGTAGTATTACCGCCATCGCAGGAGCTCCTTATTTTATTTTTCTGCTTCTTAGAAAGAAAAAAATATATACGATATGATTGAAATCAAAAATCTCTCTTTTGCTTATGATAATAAAATAGTGCTGGATAATGTGTCTGCACATATTCATCAAGGAGATTTTTGTGCAATTACAGGACCTAACGGCTCGGGTAAAACAACGCTTCTTAAAATTATTGCGGGACTTATCCCCACAAAGGATTCCGTATTTATTAATCAAATCACTATAAAAAATTTAAAAATCAGGGAAATTGCCCAAAAAATAGCATACGTTCCTCAAAATCAAGATACTACATTTAATTTTTCGGTGTACGATACCGTCATGATGGGAAGGAATCCTTATCAGTCAAGATGGGAAACTTTTTCGGAAAAAGATAATCATATTGTTTTAGATGCTCTGGAAAAAACCAATTTGCTTCATCTTCAAGATCGCTTTACAAATCAACTGAGTGGGGGAGAACAACAACGAGTACGAATTGCCCGTTCTATGGCACAAGATACTCCGATTCTCCTTTTGGATGAACCTCTGTCTAATTTGGATATTGTAAATCAATTTGAAATTATGGATATTTTATCTTATTTGAATAAAAACAAAAAAAGAACGATAATAATCGTATTACATAATTTCTCGATTGCTCTTCAGTATGTAAAACAAATGATGATGATTAAAGAAGGAAAAATTATCTATTCCGGAAATGCTCAAGATGTTTTAACCCCTGCACATATTCGGGAACTTTTTGATTTATCTGACCAATATTTAATTGATCAACAAGGAAATATTCTGAAAAAAACTAGTGATCTCTTTTAATTGCTCCGCGAACAAAATCAAAAGTAATATAACCAACAGCCATACCCCATAAAGAGACTAAATAAGGATTATTTTTCAGTATTTGATCCGAATTTTTTCCCGATATATACCAATACAAAAGACTTAATCCTAATCCCACTAAAATACCTATAAGGTGGTATATAGTAAAATTCTTTTTTATGAATTCTTTTAAATTAAAACTATTCATCTTGTAAAGCTTTATAATATTCGTATTCGTCAAATTTACTCTTAATAGAAGAAATTACCTGATCAGGAGTCCATCTTATTAAATCATAATAACTGAAACGACAAAACATCATAAATTCCATAAGCATATCACCTTTTAATCCGGTAATTTCACTAACTAACTCTCTATTATATTTGTTTTGTACTTTGTCCACTTCATCTTCGTATTGAACCATTTCGTTATATAATTGCTTCATTTTAGCTTTTTTACTAAAAGTATTATATAAAAAAGTTATAGGACTTGCTAAAGGTGTATTACGCAAAACATTAGGTCCTTTTGTTGCATATTCAGCATTCATAAAATCTTCTTTTGTTAACCCTACTCCTTCCAATTTTTCATAAACTCCCGGAAGTTTCATAGATGCAATATCTCTTTTAAAGCCTTCATAATTGGGATTCAATGCATATACATTAACCTCTCTTAATAAAATTGCTTTGAAATATAGTAAATAGCTCTCATTTTCAAGATTAATATTCCCTTCGTGAATAATAACCATTAATTGCCTGTAAATAGATTTCGAAATAATTAAAGTATCATTTAAGGAAACTGGAATTGTAAACACTCCATTTTTATCGGTAAAAACATATTTTTTTGTAGATAAATTATATATATTTGCTCCTGGAACAGGAAGATAATTTACCCCATCATAAACCTTAGCTGTATAGTTTTTTTGAGCAGCCAAGAAAGATCCTAAGCATATTAAAAACAGCAAGAAAATGATGGATATTTTTTTCATAATGCAAAAATACATTAATTAACATGAATATATTTTATTTTCTATTTTTTTTAAATAAAAGAAGAAGAAAAAAGAATAATATAACTGTTGTTAATATGTTGAATAAATTTTTGAGTTATTTTTGTTTTTTAGGTTATTAATGTTTATGAACACTATACTAACAGATATTTTTGAAATATATTTTTGATTTTGAAACATATATATTTTTCTATTTTTTATGCCAATATTAATTTTGTTGATAAAATCTTTTTTAAATTTAACCTTATAAAGTTAATAAACATCGTTGATAATCTCTATTTTATCATGATAAGATTTTATAAGTATAAAAATTAAAAGTTTTCAACATAAAATTTGGACTTTTCAAACCTTATTAACCAAAATAATAACAATCATTGTTGATAATAAACATTTTTAGTATTTTTGCATAATTAAGATTATTCAGATGAAAATTGTAATTGCTTCGGATCATGCAGGTTTTGAATTAAAGGAAGCTATTAAAAACATGTTTTTCTCCCAATATGAATGGATAGATAAGGGAACTTCATCTTCGGACAGTGTTGACTATCCTGATTTCGCTCATTCTTTAGCAAATGCTATTGAAATGGGAGAAGCAAATATGGGAATTTTATTATGTGGCTCAGGAAACGGAGTTGCCATGTCTGCGAATAAGCATGATGGCATAAGAGCAGCCCTTTGTTGGCAAGAAGAAATAGCTCACTTGGCAAGATTACATAACGATGCGAATGTCTTGGTTTTACCTGCTCGATTTATCTCTCAGGAATTGGCTTTTAATATAGTCAAAGTGTTTTTTAACACCTCTTTTGAAGGCGGACGACACGAGAAAAGAGTCTGCAAAATTAATTATAAGGATTACTATGGAAGATCATAATTTTTTGGATGTGCAGAATATGAGAGATCGTGCCCATTTTATTCGCCGATCTTATATTGAAGAGATGGAAAAACATCTTCTTGCGTTTGAAAATAAGGCACATGATAATAATATAGAAGTAAAATGGGTTGTAGATGAACAGGATTTATCCGAAATGATCTTATCATTTATGCCAAAATTACACTATAATAAAGTATGTTTTGATATTCAAAATATTTCGGAAAATTTTAAAGCACACGGAAATCTTATCAAAAATATTCCATTAAAAGAACTCGAAAATAAAGCTGAAACCGCAGAATTTTTAATTACTGAAGCAGATTTTGCTGTAGTAGAAACAGGAGATATTGTTTTAATCAATAAAGAATGTAAAAATTGTTTCAATCAAGTTGAAAATCTTATAATTATATTAGACTTAAATAATTTAGTAGTTAGAGAAAGTGATTTGGAAACGATTGTCTATATGCAGTCTTTGTATAAGCATAATAGCTATCTGCCCACTGATATGAAGCTTATCAGTAAACCTCCGAAAAGAATTATTGTTGAGGATATTTTTTCTTCGAATAAACAAATTTTTTCTACAGAAGAAATTAAAATATATCTTTTATTGTATGATAATGGTATTACCTCTGTTTTGGAAAATGAAAATTTAAGAGAATCTTTGTATTGTATTGAATGTGATAAATGTAAGTCTGTTTGTCCTGTGTTTAAAACGACCAATCTCTATTCTCCGATTGACTTAATCCGAACTTCTGAAAATACTATTTATGATGATGCAAAAAGAATTCTTGAAAATACCACTTTTTGTGGCAATTGTGATGATGTATGTCCTGTTAAGATATCTTTTACCAATTTAATGATAAAACAAGTAGAAATAGCTAAAAATAGGCGTACTTTTGGAAATTCTCAAGGTTTATTCAAAAACTTTTTTAAAAGAAGTAAAATGAATAAATTGAATAACACTATTAGAAGATACTTTTTTTTACAACGGAATTACGGAAAAAACAAAAAATTATATAACTATTATTCCGAGCAGAAACAACCCTTTTTTAATCTGCAATGGGAAGAAAAACAAAAAAAAGATTAGAAATCTTATTTGATTCCTAATCTTTTTAATCATTACATTAAGCGTATATTACTTATAGTTTAGAAATAATAGCGTCTGTCATTTGTTTTGTTGAAGCGGCACCATTGTTTATTACATTTTGATTTCCACGGAGTTTCATCATGTCGTATGTCCGTACTTTTCCTTCTGCAATGACACTGGCAATTGCTTTTTGAATTTTTTGAGAAAGCTCTTTTTCTCCGATATAATCCAACATCATGCATCCGGAGAGGAACATAGCTATCGGATTAACAATAGAAGTTTCATAGTCTGCATATTTGGGTGCTGATCCATGTGTAGGTTCAAAAACAGCTACTCCGCTTTCTCCGAATTGTGCCGAACTTGCAAATCCAAGGCCTCCGATTAAACCGGCAAAACCATCTGATAAAATATCTCCAAACATATTTGAAGCTACTACTACATTATATTCTTCCGGATTTTTAGTTAACCACATCATTTGTGCATCTATATTGGTGTCCCATACAGCAATGCCCGGGTAATCCTTTTTTGCAATATCTTGTGCTAATTTGAGCATCATACCTGATGTTTCTCTGATTACATTGGGTTTTTCACAAACTGTAATACCTTTGAATCCTCTTTCGTTAGCATAATCAAAAGCAGCTCTTAGTATCCGTTCAGTATATTTTTTGGTTAATATCCGTGTAGAAATATACACTTCATTGCGGGGATGATTGCTGAAATTCTTCTCAAAATTTTTGTGCGTCATCATAGCATTCCATACGATATCGGATGCATTACTCCATTCTACACCACCATATAAACCTTCTGTATTTTGGCGGAAAATCATAGTATCAATAAGCGGTTCTTCAAAAGATCCCGATGCAGTACGACGTATAAAATTTAAAGGATTTCCTTTAAAAGTCTTACAGGGGCGCATGCAAATATCCATTTTGAATTTCTGTCTCATCGTTACAATCGGACTGTAATAAACCAATCCTTTGTCTTGTAATTCAGGAGCTAGTTCTGCTGACGCTTTGTCTTTCGGCTTTGAAGTGATAGCGCCAAAAAGTCCGATTTTGTGTTTTTCTAGAAGCTCGATAGTGCGATTGGGTAGGGGATTCCCTTCTTTACACCAAAATTCCCAGCCGATATCTCCATTTACATACTCGGCCTCAAAACCGGCAGCTGTTAGTAGTCTTATGCACTCTTCTAAGACAATTTTTCCTATGCCGTCTCCGGGCATTGTTACGATTGTTCTTTTTGCCATGATTCTTTGTGTTTATTTGATTTAATTTTTAATATTCTAAATGCAAGGCAAAAGTACAAAATATATTCTTTATTTGTTAATGAATTTCTTGAAATCAAATGAAATTTTAAATTTGATTGTTTATTGAATAATCTAATTTTCTTTACCTATAAAAAACAATTTAACATTTCAAAAAAATAGTGTAATTTTGCAAATTGTTAATTTTGGCTCTGTAGTTCAATGGATAGAACGAAAGTTTCCTAAACTTTAAATTCGGGTTCGATTCCCGGCGGAGCTACTTCCCTTTTTTGATTTCCTTAACTATCTTATTTTCAATTTCTTTTTCAAAACGTTCGTTTTAAGAGGTTTTTTTTTAAAAAATGATCTTTATTAAAGAAAAAGAAAAAAAATGGCTTATAATTAAAATTTATTTTTGAAAATTGTAAATAATTGAAAATCAATAAATTAATAATGTAAAATAATCAATTTATCAAGAATTGGTCTTACCATTGAGAAAAATCATTAATGCTGCGATGTCCGATGGATTGACGCCACTGATTCTGGATGCTTGTCCTAAATTGTTTGGTTTTACTCGAGATAATTTTTCTCGTGCCTCCATAGAGAGGGATGGAAAACTAAAATAATCAATTTTGTCGGGTATTTTGATATTGTCTAAATGAGACATTTTTTTTGCCAGCTCTTCTTCTCTTTGAATATAATGATCATATTTAATAGCAATTTCTGCAATTTCTAAATGTTCAGGAGTAGCTTCCAAATCATGCAGGAATGTTTGTAATTCAAGACTATGTTTAACTATATCTTCAATAGATAATTGGGGCCGTAGAAGTAAATTCTCATACTTAATTCGTTGTGTGAGAATAGGGGTGTTTTTTTCTTCTAAACATCCGTTAATCTCTCCAGGGATAGCATTATGAGTTTTTAAAAAGTCAATAATTTCTTCTTGTTTTTTATATTTTTCTTCCATTATTTTAATCAGATCCGGTGAGATGAGCCCCAATTCAAAACCAATAGGAGAGAGGCGAATATCGGCATTATCTTGTCGCAATAATATACGATATTCTGCTCGTGAGGTAAACATCCTGTATGGATCTTCAATTCCTTTTGTAACCAAATCATCAATGAGTACACCGATATAAGCTTGTGTTCGTTTTAAAATAAGGGGTTCTTTATCATGAATCGCCAAATGTGCATTTATTCCTGCAATTAGTCCTTGTCCTGCTGCTTCTTCGTAGCCGGTGGTTCCATTAATTTGTCCTGCTAAATAGAGATTTGCTATTAATTTGGATTCTAGAGAAAATTGCAGCTGAGTCGGGTCGAAATAATCATATTCGATGGCATATCCGGGCTTAATTACGTTGGCATTTTCTAATCCGGGAATATGATGTAATGCTTCAATTTGGATTTCCTCTGGGAGGGAAGAAGAGAAGCCGTTTAAGTAGTATTCGTATGTATTTCTACCTTCAGGTTCCAGAAATAATTGATGCCGATCTCGATCAGAAAAGCGTTCAATTTTATCTTCGATGGACGGGCAGTATCGTGGGCCTACGCCTTTAATTCTTCCTTGAAACATGGGCGAAGCGTCAAATCCTTTTCTTAAGATTGAATGTACTTTTTCATTTGTATATGTGATACGACAACTTAATTGATCGAGTAGTGTTTTGGTATTGGTAAATGAAAATCTTCCTGGATGTTCATCCCCTTTTTGTTCTTCAGTTTTAGCAAAATCTATCGTTCTTCCGTCTATTCTGACAGGGGTTCCTGTTTTGAGTTTCTTTACAGAGATTCCAGCTTCGCGCAATTGGTCTGAAATGCCGAAAGATGCCATTTCTCCGAGTCTTCCTCCCGAAAAATTTACTTCACCGATATGAATTCGTCCATTAAGAAAAGTGCCATTGGTTAAAATTATTTTATGAGCGTAGATTATTTTGCCCTCTGTGGTTTTTACACCAATTGCATTGTCTCTTTCCATAATGATTTCATTCACGACATCTTGTCGTAAATCTAAATTCCGTTGAGATTCCAGACAATTTTTCCAAAAAAACGAAAATTCTATTTTATCGCATTGTGCTCTTGGACTCCACATAGCAGGACCTTTTGAACGATTCAGCATCCGAAATTGTATCATGGTATTATCTGTGACAATTCCCGTCATTCCTCCTAATGCATCAATTTCCTTTACAATTTGCCCTTTTGCAATGCCTCCCATGGCAGGATTGCATGACAATTGTGCAATTAAATATAAATTCATTGAGATGAGTAAAGTCTTTGAACCCATTTTCGCAGCAGCCATTGCGGCTTCACATCCTGCATGTCCTGCCCCAACAACAATAATATCGTATTTATTTTCCATTTTCACGTGAAACAACTATATAAGCTTCTTATTATCTATTAGTTATTATTTTTTTGCTCATCCTTGAACAGAGCAATTGCTAAATCTTCTTGTATGCGCATCTCTTTACGTTCTGCACTTTTTTTATCTTTATACCCGCATAAATGTAATACTCCATGAGCCATTACACGCAATAATTCATTCTCAAAAGAGATTTTATATTTTTTTGCATTCTCTTTTACGCGATCAATACTTATGAAAATATCTCCGGATATCGTGTTTCCATCATTTTCCTCAAATGTAATGATGTCCGTAAATGTATTGTGATGCAGGAATTTATTGTTTAATTCTAATAAATATTCATCATTACAAAAAATATAATTGATGTT
Source organism: uncultured Lentimicrobiaceae bacterium (assembly GCA_964632815.1). Classification (GTDB taxonomy): domain Bacteria; phylum Bacteroidota; class Bacteroidia; order Bacteroidales; family WCHB1-69; genus DUOL01. The sequence goes on from CAZWCI010000012.1 coordinate 15,142, forward strand.
CCCACAATGATAATTTTTTGATTCAATCAAATGACGAAGCCAACGTTTATACAGCAGCTTCGGATAAAGATGAAACTTCCTTTCTATATGAAATCGAATCATATTTTTAATACTTAAAATTTCGGCAAAAATACAAAAAATGCATCAATAATCCTTTATTTCCCAAAGAATTAGATGCAATAATTCTCATCCCCAATTGCGTATATTGCTGAACCGCTTCCGGATAAAGAAACATAATCAGCTCCTTGCTCATATAATCTATCTTTTATCATCTTTAATTCCGGATATTGAGGAAACAAGACTTTCTCAAAATCGTTGAAAATATAATTTTTCCATTCTTTAATGGGATATTTTATTGCTTCTCTTAATGGGATTATAGCTTTCCCGGGAGTAGATTGTCGATATGCCTCAGCGGTGGATATTGATATAGAAGGCGTAATAATTGAAATCAGCTTCCCTTCAAGAGATACCGAAATTGGTTCTAGTATTTCTCCTCTTCCCCTTGCAAAAGATGGTTTTTCTTCAATAAAAAACGGAACATCACTGCCCAATTCCCCGGCAATTGTTTTTAATTCATCTATAGATAAAGAAAGATGAAACATTTCATTCAACATTCTTAATACGGAAGCACTATTGCTTGAACCACCTCCTAACCCCGCTCCAATTGGAATATTTTTTATCAATTCTATGCTCAAGCCATCAATAAAGGGAAAAGCTCTTTGCAGTATCCTTACCGCTTTAAGACATAAATTATTTTGATCAACTTGTAATGGTATCGGTCCTGTAATCTTTAAAATAATACCATGTTCTCTTTTGTTAATTTCAATTATATCAAATTGATTATCAATGGGATAAAAAATTGTTTCAATCTCATGAAAGCCGTCTTCTCTTTTTTTTAGAATATTCAGGCCGATATTAATTTTAGGGTGAGAGAAAGTTCTCATTATTTTTGTATTTTTGGCGGTAAAATTAAAAAAATAATCGGCATTAATGAAAATATTTAACTCTCCGATTCGTGGTTTTTTTGTTTTTCGTGATGAAAGAATCAAAATAATGCTTGAGAATCAAATAGAAACACAAAAAAAATGGTTCTCTCAGATGATGGAAAATGGATCTAAGACAGTTTTCGGTAGAGAATATGGGATGAATTGTTTTTGGAACTACAATGAATTTGTTTCACAAGTCCCGATTCAATCTTATAATTCTTTAACGCCTTATATTCAACGGATTATTCGGGGAGAAGATTATGTCCTTTGTAATAGTAAAGTGAATTGGGTGGCTAAATCTTCCGGGACAACCGCCTCTAAAAGCAAATATGTACCCGTAACGAATGATTCTTTAAAGAATAATAATTATCTGGCTGCACGTGATAGCCTTACTTTCTTTTGCAAACTTTTTCCTGAAACAAATATCTTTGGAGGAAAAGGAATTATGCTTGGCGGAAGTGTCCAAGAAATGGAGCAGGAAGCAAAAGTAAAATGTGGCGATGTTTCCGCTATTTTGATGAGTAATATGCCTATTATCGGCGATTTCCTCAAAGCACCTAGTCGAGATATTCTATTAGGGAAAAATTGGAATACAAAATTAAGTTTAATAGCGGAAAATACTATATCAGAGAATATTACATCATTATCAGGGGTACCGTCATGGATGCTGCTGGTGTTGAAAGAAGTGCTGCGAATTTCCGGGAAGCAATCAATTGCAGAAGTATGGCCGGAATTGGAAGTGTATTTTCATGGAGGTGTCTCTTTTGCTCCATATAAAGAAGAATATCAACATCTTATGGGGAAGAAAGATATTTTCTACATGAATATGTACAATGCTTCAGAGGGATTTTTTGGATTTCAGGATCAAAGAGAAAATGATGATCTTCTTTTGCTTGCAGATCATGGAATTTTTTATGAATTTTCCACAATTGATGAAGTGGGAAACCGAAGCCAAAACGCAATTCCTTTGGAAGAAGTCGTACTTCATCAGAATTATGCAATTATAATCACTACACTTGCAGGTCTTTGGAGATATGAAATCGGAGATACCGTTCGTTTTACATCAAAAAATCCTTATCGTTTCCAAATAACAGGAAGAACAACTCATTATATCAATACTTTTGGAGAAGAGCTCATTGTAGATAATGCTGATCGGGCTGTTCGAAAAGCATGTCACGAAACAGGAGCTGTGTTCGCAGAATATACAGCTGCGCCGGTCTATTTAAAGGATGATCGGACCCAGGCTTGTCACCAATGGGTTATTGAATTTCACCATCCTCCAAGAGATGTTAACCATTTTATCGAAGTATTGGATCTATCATTAAAGGAACTCAATTCTGACTACGAAGCCAAGCGAAGTTTTGATCTTATGCTCAAAAAACCCTTACTTACTATAGCTCCTGGAGGTACTTTTATCTCTTGGCTGGAATCTAAAAATAAACTCGGAGGGCAACATAAAATCCCTAGATTACAAAATGATAGAAAAATGATAGAAGAAGTTTTAGCTATAATCCAACGTAATGAAAAGTAAAATAATCCTTTCCGGAATGGAATTTTATGCCTATCATGGGTGTTTTGTCGAAGAAAAAATAATCGGAACCCGTTTCAAAGTGGATGTTGTCCTTTATGGCGATTTTATAGCTGCAGCAAAGGAGGATGATCTTCAGAAAACAGTTAATTATCAGAGTGTTTATAAGGATATAGAAACCGTGATGAAACAACCGGTGAATATTTTGGAAACATTGGCATTCAAGATTATTGAAGTGTTGAAAAAGAACTATTTACAAATAGATAAGGTGAAAGCTACTGTTTATAAGTTAAATCCGGCGCTTGGTGGTAAAACAGAATGGGTAGCCGCATCGTTCGAAAGTTAAAGAGGATATAACACTCTTATAGTGTCCGAAAAAGTCTTATTTTTGCAGATGAAACAAAATAGCATTTTACCATGAAAAGAGTATTGTACTTACTAAGCATTGCCTTTTTTTTATTCTCTTGTTCTAACAGTAAAGATAAAGATTATTCTTCTTTGCCCCCGGAATTGGCAACTTTGACAAAGAATATTGATGAATCTCCCAAAGATGCGGAATTATATTATCTGCGTGCCCAATATTACTATAACCAGAAACAAATAGATGAAGCGCAAAAGGATATTTTACAGAGTATTAAGTTAGACCCGAATCAATCTAAATATTATGTTATGTTGTCAGATGTTTATTTTGCTCAGCGTAAAACTGATGATACAGAAGAGATGTTACAGAAAGCAATTTCAATGGATTCTAAGAATAATGAAGCCAGATTGAAATTGGCGGAATTGTATTTTCATTTGAAAATGTATGATTTTTGCAATAAAACGCTTGATGAAGTTCTTAAATTGCAAAATCATAACCCTAAAGCTCATTTGATTCGTGCTTTTTCTCTTAAAGATCAAGGAGATACAATTGGTGCTATTAGAATGTTACAATTAGCCATTGACCAAAATCCGAAAGAGGTGAAAGCATTTTTGGAGTTAGGCTATATTTTTCAAAAGAAAAATGACCCTTTAGCAATTTCTTATTACAAAAATGCTCTTGCTGTGGAACCTAAAAATACAGAAATCCGTTATAATATGGCTATGATGCTACAAGAAATGGGTGAATACGAAGTTGCAATAGAAGAGTATAAAAATATTGTCACGATTGATCCAAATCATAAAGCTGCTTTGCATAACATAGGTTATATTTATTTGATTTATGAAAAAAAATATGACGAAGCAGTTGCTTTTTTTACTAAAGCAATTGAAGTTGACCCTGAATTTGTTAATGCGGTGTGCAATCGGGCGTTGGCTTTTGAGGAGCTAGGGCAATATGAAAATGCACGACAAGATTATCTTTACAGCAGACAACTATCCGAAAACTTTGAACCTGCAATTCAAGGGCTAAATCGCTTGGATAAGATTCAAAAAAGAAAATAATTATGAAAGAGGAAAATCCATCTATGGACTTTAAGTTTTCGGTGCCCGTTCAAATAAGAATGAGCGATTTGGATCCTTTTGCTCATGTGAATAACGGAACCCAATGCAATTATATGGATTACGGAAGAAGTGCTTACATGCAACATGTCAGCGGAGAAAAAATAGATTGGCAAACGATGGATCTGGTTCTGGTTCATCTTGAACTTGATTTTATACATCCTATTCTATTTCATGACCATGTTTTATGTGAAACAAAAGTGTATGAGATTGGTAATAAAAGCTTTAAAATGATACAGCAACTTAAAGATACCCAAACAGGTCAAATTAAAACAGTTTGCAAAAGTGTTTTGGTCGGATTTGATCGGAATACGCAAACAGCAATCTCAATTCCTGAGAAATATAGAAGTTGTTTTGCTGTATTTGAAAATATATAATTGATTATTAATTATTTAAAATTGAAAAAAAGAATATGGATACTGTTGTGAGTGGGATAAGACCTACCGGCTATTTACATCTTGGAAATTATTTCGGCGCATTGCGCAATTTTATAAAGATGCAACAAGAAAATAATTGCTTCTTTTTTATTGCAGATTATCACTCCTTGACTACTCATCCCCACCCAAATGATTTGAAAGTAAATATAAAGAATGTTTTGATTGATTATTTAGCTGCCGGATTGGATCCCGATAAGGCAACATTGTATGTTCAAAGTGATGTTCCGGAAGTCTGTGAATTAAGCCTTCTTTTATCTATGAATGTATACGTGGGAGAACTACAACGCGTTCCCTCTTTTAAAGAGAAAGTAAGACGCCAACCTGATAATGTTAATGCCGGCTTGTTGACCTATCCGGTCCTTATGGCAGCTGACATTCTCCTTCATGTTGCAGATAAAGTGCCTGTCGGGAAAGATCAGGAACAACATTTGGAACTTACACGCGACTTTGCGCAACGATTTAATAGAATTTATGATGTGGAATTTTTTAAACTTCCATTGGCTTATAATTTTGGAGAAGAATTGATTAAAATTCCGGGATTAGATGGAACTACTAAAATGTCGAAATCCGATAATCAAAATTCTTGCATTTTTCTGTCAGATTCTCCTGAAGAAATTCGTAAAAAGGTAATGCGAGCTGTTTCTGATGCCGGCCCCGAAATACCCAATCAACCGAAAACCCAAGCGGTTGAAAATTTGTTTTCTTTGTTGAAAGTGGTTTCTGCTCCCGAGACTGTTGCATTTTTTGAAGAAGAATATAACCAATGCCGAATCAGGTATGGGGATCTTAAAAAACAGTTGTCTGAAGATATGATCGGATTTTTGGCACCGATTTATGAACGTGTTTTATCGCTCAGGAGCGATGATCAATACTTGAGAAGAGTTCTTTGTGAGGGCGGAGAAAAAGCTCGTGAGAGCGCCCAAAAAACGATTAAAAGCGTGAGAGATATTATCGGAATTCGTCCTTTATGAAACTAAAATTAATGTGATGAACCTCTATAGTAATAAAAAAAAGTGGAAGTGGGGGCTCTTTATTTCGGCAATTGTCGCATTTTTAATGATTATTTATGCTTCGAATTTATTGTTGCGCGAAATAGCCAACGAAGAACGAAAGAAAGTTAAAATTTGGGCAGATGCCATTACGACTAAAGCAGAGTTGGTTACTTATACGGAACATTTTTTTGAGAATATTAAAAAAGAAGAGGGAAAACGTGCTGCTTTGCTCGTTAAAGCTTTAAATAAAGCTAATGAAGCTTCTTGGGACGAAGATGTTACTTTCTATACAGATGTAATTTCTTCTAATTCAACAATACCATCAATTATTACCAATGAAAAAGGAGATATTAATTATGCCATTAATGTGGATCCTTATATATATAAGATAAAGAATATTAGTGAATTAGGAAATTCCTTGTCAGAATATGAACAATTAAAAATTTATTATTACAAGGAAAATTATAATCTTATCTATTACAAAGAATCGCAAATTTATTCCCAATTGAGAGAAGTGCTTAATAATTTGATTGAGTCTTTCTTCCAAGAAGTGGTAATTAATAATTCCTCTGTTCCCGTTATTATTACGGATAGTTCCCAACAAAAAATTCTTACGTACGGAAATATCGATACGGCTGAAACTATCAATTGGACAACGTTACTTAAATCGATGAAAGGGGAAAATCATCCTATTAAAATTGATCTTCCAAATCAAGGAACTTGTTATGTGTTCTATAAGGAATCTTCAGTTCTGAAAACATTGAGGTATTTTCCATATATTCAATTTTTAATTATTGTCATATTTTTAATTGTTGCATATCTATTGTTTAGTTATGTTAGGAAATCTGAACAGAATCGAGTTTGGGTTGGAATGTCGAAGGAAACGGCCCACCAACTTGGGACTCCGATATCCTCTCTGATGGCTTGGAATGAGTTGTTGAAGGAACAACACGTCGATCCTGCTATTATTCGGGAAATTGATAAAGATGTCAATCGATTGGAAATCATAGCCCAACGATTTTCTAAAATCGGTTCTGTCCCGGAATTTGTTGAAGAAAATTTGGTAGAGACGCTGTCAGATTTTCTTTTATATCTCCAGACACGAATTTCATCTCAAATCACTATAAAGTTAAATATTCCTGATAATCAGAAGATTATCATACCTATGAATAAATACCTTTTTGAGTGGGTAGTGGAAAATATATGCAAAAATTCTGTGGATGCTATTGATGGAAAAGGGGTTATTTTAATAGATATTACCGAAGAAGAAAAATGTGTCCATGTGGATATAAGTGATACAGGAAAAGGAATTTCAGGCAAGAAGCAAAAGGCCATTTTTAATCCCGGCTATACATCAAAAAAACGAGGATGGGGCTTAGGATTGACTCTTTCAAAAAGGATCGTGGAAGAGTATCATAAAGGAAAATTATTCGTTCTAAAATCTGCACCG
>CAZWCI010000013.1:0-21598 GCA_964632815.1 uncultured Lentimicrobiaceae bacterium
TAAAATCTCATACACCACATCCGGATTGGGTTTTGTGGGAACTCCCGGTTTTTGACCTATGGAAGCAACAAATTTTATCGAAGGAAAAAAATAGTCGAGCAAAGGAGTTATTTCTTTGTCAATTTTATTGGAAGCAACCGCAATTTGAATATTCTTGGATTGCAGTTGATTTAAGACAGAAACCATACCCTTGTATGGAGCCGTTTTATCGACCTTATGCAACGTATAATAAGCAAGAAAATCAGATTCTATGGCATGAAGCAATTCCGGATTTTGGAGGACATCTTCCGGAACTGTCCGTTCAATCAATTTCCGGATTCCGTTCCCTACAAAATATTTGTACGCCTCAACCGGGTACGTAGGATAACCATACTGTTGTAAAATATGATTACAACTATCCGCTAAATCATCCAACGTATTTAACAACGTTCCGTCCATATCAAAAATCACTAATTTCACCATCTCTATTGAATTAAATCTTGATTTTCAGAGTTACTTATTTTGAATATAAACCGGTAGAGATATTTGTGTTTTTAGAGGTTCGCGATCTTTAATAATATATTCAAATGAATGATTTTCAATATCATTGATATACAAATCAAAAATATAAAAACCGGGATGTAACACAATGGAAAATTGATTATTGTGCCTATTCGGACGATAGGTTCCCACAATCTTTTTGTTTCCGGCATCTCTGACAATTATTTTGTAATTTTCATTTATTCCGGAATTATTCATTGCGATTGTACTATCAGCTGTATATAATGTTGTGTTAATCACATAATAGGGAGGATCAACATCAAGAAAAGAGACTTTATAAATATCTAAATCTCCTATTCCATTTTCTCTAAAATCGCTGATATAGGCGTATCTTCCGGATTTAGAAATGGAGATGGTTTTATTGTCATCGGGAGTATTGATAGGAAATCCGATATTTTCCGGCATGGAAAAAGACATTGTTCGTTCATCCCACTTACATTTAAAAATATCATATCCCCCAATGCTATTATGACCTTGAGAGGCAAAATAGAAGGTAGAGCCGTCGGGGGAAATATAGGGGAAATTATCTTCATACTGCGTATTGATTATATTGCCGGCATTGAATGGGAAACTCCAATCTCCATTAGGTAATTTTCGTGAATAATAGATATCCAACCCGCCAAAGCCACCCGGAGCATCAGATGAAAAAAACAACCAATTTCCGTCGGGGGAGATCATTGCAGCCATTTCCCGGCTATCTGTATTGACGGTGAAACCTAATCTTTCGGCTCTTTGGAAATTCTTTTTAAGTTTGGTTGATATAAACAGATCATCAATCCCATATTGATTATTAACACAAATCAACATAGTTTCGCCATTAGCGGAAAGACCGACAATATCTTCAATATATGCAGAGTTGATTGTATTTGGTAATTTTTTCACTTTATCCCAAGTGTTTCCGTCATACTCTGTAACATAAATATCCGAAGTTTTAAATCCATCTATATCCGTTACCGAAGGTCTGTTTTTATCTCTTTTGGTTGAAAAATAAAGAGTCGCTTCATCTTCATCTATATAGGGATTAAAATCCGGAAATTCGCTATTGATGTCTTCTCCGACATTTTGAATAGATACATTAACACGAAGGGGAATAAGAATTTTGGCATTTTCGCACATTTGGATATATCGTTTTGCCGGCAAATCGCCCTCATCTTCTTTGGTTACTTTTTTCAAAAATTCATTAAAACTTTTAGTGGCGTCATCAAATCGATAACACAACATATATGCTCTACCTAAATCATAATGAAGATAAGGATCATTATTCTTATTTTGTATTGCTCTTTCTAGATGTTCTACGGCTTTAGATTTATCGATATTGGTAGTCAAATAGGCATACCCGATAAGTGCATTATATTCTTTATCATTTCTGTCTATTTTTAAGAGCTCATTGAGATGTCTGATGGCTTCGTGCATATTTCCTGAAGCAAACACCTCGCGTGCTTTTTTACCGTCTGTAAAAACACTCCCGGATTGAGCAACAATCAATGGAGTAATAAAAAAGTTCAATAATAAAGAGAGCCCGATAAGGGGTTTTAGAATATAATTGGTCATACAAAGATTGTTTTACGATAAAATAACGATAAGTAATTATAAAAATTACTTGATTAAGAATGGGAATTTATCAAAATTCTTTAGCGCAATACCGGTTCCGCGGGCAACTGCCTTAAGAGGATCGTTTACGACATGAACATTAAGTTTGGTCTTTTTGGCGATACGTTTATCCAATCCTCTAATCAAAGAGCCCCCACCAGCCATATAAATTCCGTTTCTATAAATATCTGCGGATAATTCGGGAAGGGTATCTTCCAGCGCTTTTATCACGGCTGATTCAATTTTAGAAATCGATTCGTCTAATGCTTGTGCAATTTCTCTATAATTTACCATAACTGCAATGGGAATACCTTGGAGTAAATCACGACCGGTTACTTCATAATCTTCTGGCGGATTTTCCAAATCTTCAATTGCGGCGCCCACATTTATTTTTATCTTTTCTGCGGTAGCTTCTCCAATCAAGGTGTTGTGTTTTTTGCGCATATAACTGATTATATTGTCATTAAACTCATCACCCGCTGTTTTAATAGATTTGCTGGTAACAATACCACCTAAAGAGATTACTGCAATTTCACTGGTTCCGCCACCAATATCAATAATCATATTTCCGTTGGGATCTAACACATCAATTCCACTTCCTATAGCAGCAGCCATCGGCTCATGAATTAAACGCACCTCTTTCGCTCCGGATTGTTCTGCCGAATCTCTTACGGCGCGTTCTTCCACTTCAGTAATTCCTGACGGAATACAAATGACCATTTTTAATGCTGGTGGGAAAAAATATCCCCGCGTGCCGGTCATCTTGATAAATTCACGAAGCATCAACTCGGTAGATTTAAAATCTGCAATTACCCCATCCCTTAAAGGTCGTATTGTTTTAACATTCTCATGCGTTTTTCCATGCATCATTAAAGCAAGTTTCCCAACTGCCAAAACTTCATTTGTGTCGCGTTGTATTGCAATTATAGATGGCTCATCCACAACAACTTTGTCATTATGAAGAATAACCGTATTGGCCGTTCCTAAGTCAATTGCAATTTCTTTTGTAAATATTGAAAATAATCCCATTTTTGAAATATTGATTTTGCAAAGATACAAATTAATATTTTAAATTATATATAGTGTTGTTTAAATAAATTAACATTATTAGTATCGTATATTAAAGGAGTTAAGCCATTTTTTCACACCATCCGTATAATGTTTTCCTATTGGTATTTTTTTTCCGGAAATAACAATATAATTTGAATCAATAGTTTCTATGTGTTTGATTGAGATAATATAAGATTTATGTATTCGGATAAATTGACCTGAAGGCAACTCTTCCTCTAATTTTTTGAGACTGTAATAGGCAATAATCGTTTTCTGAGCCGTATGAAAAGAGACATACTCTTGTTGTCCTTCTATATACAACAAATCATCATAACTGATTTGATGCATTGTTCTTCCTGACTTGACAAAGAATGAAGAGCCCGATACCTGTTCCTCCATTCCGGCATTAGTTATCGCTTTATTTTTTTGTAAGTTAAGATATTGGATCGCTTTTTCGATAGACTGCATAAATCTTGGAAAACTGATGGGTTTGAGTAAATAGTCGGTAACTCCGAGTTCAAATCCTTCAATTGCATATTGCGAATACGCAGTAGTAAAAATGATGACCGGTTGTTTTTTTAAGGTATTAACAAATTCTATTCCTGAAAAATGGGGCATTTGTATATCCGTGAATATGATATCTACAGGTTGTTTTTTGATAAACATGAGTGCTTCCATGGCATTAGACAAACTGCCCATCAATTTCAGGTGAGGAATTTTAGATACATATTGCTCTAATAATTTACGGGCTAAAGCTTCATCATCAATGATGAGCACTGAATATTCATTCATCTGTTAATTCAAATTAATCGTTAATTCCGTTCTATATTGTCCTGGTGATTCTATTATTGCTAATTGATACTTGTTCTTATAATGTAGTTTAAGTCTTTGCTCTACATTACTAATACCAATTCCATCACTAATTTTCTGCTTTTCAAAGTTTATATCCTGCTTTGAGTTTTCCGTAATATAAATAAGCGTATTGTTTATTTCCGTAATTGAAACTCTAATATAGCCCTCGGGATTAAAAAGCCAATCTCCGTGTTTGAAGCAATTTTCAACAAAAGGTTGTAAAATCATCGGTGGAATATGGATGCCGACCGTTGTAATTTGGTGTTCGAAAGATATATGGGACGTGCTTTTAGTTTCTGAGCGTAGTAATTGCAAATCAATATAATTCATGATATATTGAATCTCTTTTTCGATGGCAACAAGATCTTTTTGGCAACCATCAGTAATGTATCGCAACATATCTGCAAGTTTTAAAATGGCATTCGGTGCATTGTCATTTTTCGTATATACCAAAGAATAGATATTGTTTAGTGAATTAAAAAGAAAATGAGGATTTATTTGTGCCCGAAGTAATCGCAATTCCATCTCTTGTTTTTCTAAAGATAATTTTTCATTTTGTTGCTGCTGCCGATTATATCGACGTGTCAATGAACCGATAAATGCACCTAATATTAAAATTGTATTCTTGAATGTAGGAAATATCCATGCTTGGTCAGGCATTGGCTTATTTTCTAACAACTCCATAGCAAATTTTTCGACATGAACAATAATGAAAATACTTAATGAAATAAATCCGATATTAATAATTAAATGAGCAAATTTGGAACCAAATGGTTTTTTCGTAACCGACCAATTAAAAAAAAGGGCAACGATAATCAACCACGAAGTGTCAATTGCAGCAATGATGAATGAATTGAACGGGTTGTAATGAAATCCTCCCGCATATAATAAAACAAACAGACCTCCGAAAATAGTAATATTTCGATGATGAAGTATAACCCATTTACGGATATTCATAAAAATGTTTTTTAATCTCGCTTTCATAGCAAAATAAATATTTAAAAAACTAATTAGAAGTTTTCCCTAAAATCTCGCTTCATGTTGAATTTTAAATCCTGAAGAACTGATGCCTTAACATTGATGGTAAAACTCCAGCCTTTCCTCACTCCAAAAGGAATCCAATTAAAACGCATTTCCCAGCAATGCAAGTCCCTATAAATATCAAGAGAAGTATATGAGAGGTCTTTTTGTGTAAAATCATATCCTGTAGTAAAACCAATTTTCCATTTCTTAGTAATGTTGACATCCCCACTGATGTTTAGAGTCTGTACGATATTGTCTGCGTATTTATCTTTAGCTAATTCTAAATCAAGATAATATGGAAATGGATTTACATAAAAATAAGGATTATCATTGGCGGAATAGGCAAACGTATAGTTGATAGTCAACGACCATGGATTGCTGAAATCCGGTCGTTTTGTTGGCATTCCTAATGAGTTTTCTGTAAACTGAGTATTTTCGTCCTTCGGGACTTCATTTTGTTTATTTTTTTTGGTTTTTCCTTTAAAAAAGTCTTGATTTAATGTCAGATTAAGCCCCACACTCACATCCGCGGATGAAAAACGGTAAAGACGCTTATTTTTCTTCCATTCGGTCGTATTGATTCGTTTGCCGTTATCCCCATAACAATAAGGATCAAAAGCTACACTGAAGGTAATGTATAGTTGTTTCAATAGAGTGGTTCTACCTGAAATTGTTAATGGAGCCCATTTCATAGAATCTGCCAAGAAATTGTAATAAGTTGACAGCGTAACATTTTCAAGAAGCACTACTTTTTTGGTTCCGGTAATGGTATCTTTTTTCGAGCGAACTTTCATTTCAAGATTGTTGCTGATACTTAATCTCGCTATGGCAGAAGAATGTTGAGCAACACCTCCGAATATGGAATTTTCAAAATAAGAATAGGTCACTTCTTGACCGGTAATCGTGTTCATATAGGTTCCGTAACTACTTCCGCTGAAATTCGGGGTATATGTGAAACTTAAATTCGGAGTCATTACATGTCGAAAAGCTTTAAGCCATCCTCGTTTCATTTGATACATAAAATAGATCTTGGTCGTCAATCCGGTAGATAAATTCAAATCGTGTAATGCATAAAAATCCCGATTAAAAACATCTTGGATCATGGCAACAGGAATTCCATCAACGCTATCTACTGCAAAATTACGATTCATAGACTGAAGATACCATATTTCAGTAAACGTAGCACTTGTATTCCAATTTATAGTTTTGGCAATTTTTATGGGAATGGTAAGTGGAATAACATGTTTCATCCCCAGTTGCATTTTTTCCCATGTTTCCGGCTTGAAAATCAAAGAATCATAAGTTTGAATTTTATTTGTCAATTGAGATGTCCATTTCAACGAGATATTATCATACCATTTTAACGACGATGTTTTGTTCTTTTTTCTAAAAGGATAAAACTGATTCACGGACATGCTGATATCAGGCAATGCAAAATCAACTACTCCGGAAAGAGTATTTTGTGAATAGGACGCTGTTGCATCTAAAAAGAAAAAACTTTTAATATTGGTGGATAAATTAAGTTTCGACGTGTATTGATTTGATAAATAATCATTTACACTTGAAGGATTGTAGGTATTAAAAGTACGGCTAACAATATCGATATGAGCAGAAAAGCGGAAATTGGGGTTTGATTTGGCATCCTGTTGATGACTCCAATAAAACTTAAAGTCATTTGTATTGTAATATGTCGGGGTCAACTTTTCTCCAAAAAAGTTTTGAGCAAAACTAATATTGACATTTCCCTTACTTTTATAACGAAAAATATAATTGGAACGTGCTTTCACTGCCCAACTTCCTCGTGTATAGATATCTGCAGCCAACAATAAATCAAGATTATCACTAATTCCAAAATAATAGCCGAAGTTTTCAAAATAAAAACCTCGATTGGATGATTCTCCAAAAGTGGGCATCACGATTCCTGACTGACGTTCTTTTTGAATGGGAAAATAGCCGAAAGGAATCGCTACAAATGTAGGGATTCCGCCAAAACTCAAATAGGCAGGACCGGTAATTATCTTATCGTTCGGAATTACTTTCGCTTTTGTAAAAGAGATTTCAAAGTGCGGGTGATCTAATTCACATGTTGTATATTTTCCCTTCTTAATAAAAGAGGTGTTATCATCCATCTTTTTAACCTGCTCCCCATGAATAAATCCTTCCCCTTCAGAAGTGATTACTTCCCAAATTTTCCCTTTTTTAGTATTAAAATTGTATTTAATTTCATGAGTTCTAAATGAATATTCTCCTTGAGTAAATATTGGATTTCCCAAAACATTTCCATTTTCATCGGCAATTCCACTTGCATACAATTCATTTTTACTGAAATCAATTTCTATATAGTCGGCCTCCAAAATAATATCTTCATACTCCACAACTGCATTTTTGAATAAATAAGCTTTTCGATTCGCAATATCAAACCTGATAGAATCTACTCCCTTATATTTCACTTCACTATTAATGGCATTCGGGGATTTTTTTTTCAAAATAACAGAATCTTTTCGAGAAGAATCGATTAAAATCTCATGAGAATCCGCTCTAAACAGACTATCCGAAGTCAAAATCGATGAATCAACACTTATAGTATCGCGAATTTTTGAACGTGAAGGCTGAGCATCCACATTTATTACTAACAAATTAATAATTAGCAATATGGAGAATATTTTAAAGGATAAGAAATGAGGAAAAAATATTTTTTTATCCAAAATTGTCTTGATTTCTTTTTTTAGCGTATTTTTGTGAAATAAAATTTCAAAAATACACAAAAATTATTTTCTCTATGAACTTCAAAAATATCTTTTTAGTATTAATGTTATTAACTTTTTTTAACAGTAATATTTTTTCTCAAGAAAAAGATAAGGTAAGGTGTGTGGTGATTGATGCAGGGCATGGAGGAGAAGATCCCGGTACTGTAGGAAAAAGAGTAAAAGAAAAAGATGTAAATTTGGATGTGGCCTTAAGATTGGGCAAACTGATTTCGAGCAACTATGAGGATGTGAAAGTAATTTACACCCGAAAAACCGATGTTTCGGTAGACTTATACAAACGAGCTCGAATTGCGAATGAAAATCATGCAGACTTATTTATCTCTATTCATTGCAATGCTGCCGAAAATAAATCTGCCCGGGGTGTGGAAACTTTCGTTATGGGTTTACATAAATCCGAAGCAAGTTTGGCCGTGGCTAAAAAAGAGAATGCAGCAATATTGAAAGAAAAAAATTATGAAAATAATTACGAGGGATTCAATCCAGATTCCCCTGAGGCAAACGTTATTTTTTCTTTATATACCAGTGCTTATTTAAAGAATTCTACTTCTTTGGCTGCTAAAGTTCAGAACAATTTAGTGCAAAACACTAATTTTCTAAATCGCAAAGTGCAACAGGCCGGATTTTGGGTTCTTTACAAAGTTGCCATGCCCAGCATTTTAATTGAATTGGGATTTTTATCAAATTACGATGAAGAAACGATTATCATTCAGGATGCAACCAAACGTGTGATGTCCGAATCTATTTTTAATGCGTTTGTAGATTATAAAAATCTGGTCGAAGGGACCAACAAAAAAGGAATAGAAATTACACCTATTTATAAACAAGTACCACCAAATCAACCTCAAGAACCTCAACTAACGAATCAAGATTCTATCGTAGTACAAGAAAAATCAGCTACGGACACAAATGCAAAAGATGAAGTGAAATTCAGAGTACAAGTGTATGCAACTCCAGATAATCTTCCACTTTCAGATGATAAATTTAAACTTTTAAAACAAGTTAAAAGATATTATGAGAATAATTGGTGGAAATATACTTCAGGGGATGAAGTTTCTTTTGATTCTGCCCAAGATTTACTTAAAGAAATAAAACAAAAAGGCTTCCCCGATGCCTTTATCGTAGCATTTCTTAATGAAGAAAAAATCTCAATAGATAAAGCAAAAACATTAGTAAAAAAGAATTAATTAATGAGAAAAAAACGAGCGTAAGCTATATCGTTTTTTCGTATCTTTGCCGATGAATTTCATTCTTTTATACACTTGAAAATCAAATAAATAATATATGAATAAAAAGATTCTAAGTAAAAATAACAAACAGAAAGTCAAAGTTGCACTGATGTGTATTGCTGCCATTATCATATTTTATGTTGGGGCCAATTTTTTGAAAGGAAGTGAGCTTTTTAGCAACAAAACATATTATTATGCGATTTTTGAAAATTCAAATAGAATGCAAGTGGGCAATCCTGTTTATGTGAATGGATATAAAATCGGCAAAGTAACCCAAATGCACTTACAACCGGATACAGCAATCAAAATATGTGTAGAAATATTGGTTACCGAGGAATTGGATATCCCGAAAGATTCGAGATTTGAAGTTGCTTCAAAAGATTTATTAGGCGGAACAGTTGTTAATCTAATTATGGGTTCTTCTTCCCAATATTCAAAAAGCGGAGATACCCTCTCTTGTTATATTGCCTCCCAACTTACCGATGGAATTGAAGATATGAAGTCAAAATTGAATAATATTCTTTGCTCGGTAGATACAATCGGTGTTTCTCTGAAAGATGTTTTGGCTAATGAAGGCGGAGCCCAAAGTCTTAAAGCAACCTTGAATAATATTGAATTGGTTACAGCACACCTGAATTCAATTGTAGGAGAAAATAAAGATAAAATCGGCAAATTGGTTACAGAATTGGAAGTCTTTGGAAAAACATTAGAAGAAGCCTCCCCGAAACTATCCAATATTGTAAATAATTTTGACAAGATTGCGGATTCCGTTGCTAAAGCTGATGTGGCTCGGGTAATCGTCAATGCTAATGAAACTATTGAAAATATCAACTTATTGGTAGAAAATATCAATAAAGGAAAAGGAGATATAGGCCAATTGGTCAATAATGATTCTTTATATCGCAACTTAGAAGCTACCACAGCCAATTTGAATAATCTTATTTTAGATTTGAAAAAAAATCCTAAAAGATATGTTCATTTTTCATTATTCGGAAAAAAAGATAAAAAGAAATAATAAATCAAGCTAACACTAAAGAAATGTCATTGGAAATTACAGGGAAATTATTGCAAAAATTGCCTATGCAATCCGGTCAGGGATCAACAGGAAATAATTGGCAAAAACAAGAATTTATCATTGAAACTACCGAACAATATCCCAAAAAAATTTGTGCTCAATTGTGGGGAGATAAAATTGACCAATTGGAAAAACTAAATATCGGAGAGATGATTTCTGTCTCTTTCGCTGTTGAGTCTCGTGAATATAACGGAAGATGGTATACCGACATTAAAGCATGGCGGGTTAATCCAGTTTCTCCCGAAAAACCAAAAATCGCCCCTATAAAGACCGAAGAAGAGCAAGAATATCTTACCACTTTTACAGACGAATCTCAAAATGATGATTTACCATTTTAATTATGTACGGAGTTTGTAATATTTCAATAATTCCGATGCGCGGAGCCCCTTCAGAAAAAGCAGAAATGGTTTCTCAGCTTCTGTTTGGTGAAGTATATCAAATTATAGAGACAAAAGAAAATTGGATTTTTATCAAAACAGAGGATTGTCATTATTCAGGTTGGATCAATGCAAAAATGCATAATCCGTTACATGAAAAAGACGTAGATTCTTATCTGAAAGCACAAAAATATGTGGTAAAGGATTTTCTTTTATTGATTAAAGATTTTGAAAGCGGAATCTCTTTTCCCGTTTTCATAGGCTCCTCATTCCCATATCCTCAAAATGGAATGCTCATTTTGGGACGCTCTGTTTTTGAAATTAATATTCCTGAAAATGAATCCTCTTCAAAAGAACATCAAGCAGTATCCTTACTAAGATTTGCCTCTTCCTATTTGAATGCTCCTTACCTTTGGGGAGGACGTTCTCCGGCAGGCATTGACTGCTCCGGACTAGTGCAACTAGCATATAAGAGTATCGGTCATATCCTACCCAGAGATGCCTCTCAACAAGTCGAACTCGGAAGAACTGTGGATTTTATTAATGAAATAAAACCGGGAGATGTTGCTTTTTTTCATAATGAAGAAGATCAAATAGTACATACCGGAATAATTTGTGCTCCAAACAAGATTTTACATGCCTCCGGAAAGGTAAGAATTGACTTAATCGACCAAACCGGTGTTTTTAATAAGGAAGTAAATAAATATACGCACTTTTTGAGAATCATCAAGAGATTTATTCAAAAATAAATCTCTTGATCCCTATAGAAAATTAATCTTCATTCATTTCCGGGAACTCGTCCTGTCCATTTCCATTGCTCTTTTCTCTATCGTTTCTATTTTTATAGTTATTAAATTTATAGGACAAGGTTAAATTAATCTGTAATCCGTCACGATAACGTTTGCTCACGGCTTCGTATCCGTTTTCGGAAGTAAATGAATATGTATTGATTAGATTTTCTTTACGATAAAGCACATTCCGTGCATTCAGACTGACAATCAAATTTTTGTTTAGGAATGATTTCTTAACACCCAAATTTAAAGAATAACGGGATTGTCTTTTGCCTTGACCGACTCCTCCGGAGCCCCATCCCATACTTCCGGTAGTCAATGAAGGGGCACTATATCTGAAATTAAGTTGTAAATCCCAATTTTTGGGCAAACTAAAGTTTTGATTAATTCTAAATCTCCAAGTAAGGTTTTGCGATAAACTTGCATCTAATTTATTGTCACTTTCTATATTCTCATAATAAATACTTCCGGTAAATGACAATCTCCAGAAAGACCAAAATCGCTGACCATAAGTAAGTTCAAATCCTAAATTTTGACTTTTATTTATATTTTCATAAGTAGTCAATGTTGTGGTATCGTTAATTAATTCTGTGAAACGGGTTATAATATCATCCCGCTGGCGGTAGAATGCAGTCAAATTAATTGAACTTTTCCGGTAGGTCATTAAATAGCCCAATTCCATAGAATTAACAAATTCGGGTTTTAAGTTAGGATTTCCTTGTCTCTGATTTTGTCTATCAGAATAATCCCTAAATGGATTTAATTGCCAATGCCTTGGTCGTGAAACACGTCGCGAATAGCTAACTTGTATAGAATGAATCGTGTTAATATCATAACGAAGATGCAGTGTAGGAAATAGATTAAAATAGTTGTTCTTATAGAGCGTATCTTGAGACTTGAGATCAGAAAAAGTATTGGCTAATTCTGCACGTAATCCCACTTGCAATTTTAATTTTTCCCAAAAAGAGTTAGAATAGATAAAATAACCTGCATTAATAAATTCCGAATATTTAAAATTATTACTTTGGGATAGATCTTCTGTTAAAGAATCTCCTTCATAACCCGAATAGAGGGCATAATCCTGACCTGTAGAACGATAAGAGAATTTATATCCTGTTTCTATTCTCCCGCCGTTCCCGACAGGTGTGATAAAATCAATTTGCGCCGTTCCAATCTGATTATTTCCTAAGGTAAATGTTCTTTGATCAAACGAAGGCAAGGAATCATTATAAATAAAATCCTGCAACTCTGAAGTTTCACTTTCGTTATTTCTTTGACTGAACAAAAAATCGGCAGTAAATTCTTTTCCTTTTGTTTCAAAAGTTTTTTTGTAAAACAATGTTCCACTGAAATTATGCCCTATATTGTTACTTTCTGAATACTGGTCAAATCCGGAGTAGAATAAAGGTTGATTGTTGATAATTTTGGAGTTTATAGAGTTAATTTCCGAATTGGAATTTCTTAGATAAAAATTATAACCAAAAGAAAAGCTCAACGTATTTTGAGCATTTATTGACCAATCCAATCCTGTCTGCAAATTGTGTCCTTGCCCACCTCCGTCACTTTGATTGTCTTGAATTAATTGAATAGTGTCATTTTCAAACCAAGAACGACGGTCTAACGAACCCGTAGAATGGAATCCCCACTTTCTGAAATTATAATTTAAAAAAATGTTGACTTTATTTACATTATAATTAAGATTAATATTGGCATTATATTTATCAAAATAAGGTTTATTCTTCAAAAAAGAGACTGCACTTCCTATAGTGGCCATTCCATTAAAACCACTTTCTCTTTTCTTTTTTAATACAACATTCAAAATACCGGCCATTCCATCCGGTTCTAGACGAGCAGAAGGATTGGTAATAACTTCAATACTTTCAATTTGTTCTGCCGGAATTTGTTCCAAGGTCAAATTGGTAGCTCTTCCATCCACTAAAATGGTCACATTTTCGCTACCTCGCAAAGTAACATTTCCATCCAAATCGACATCAATAGAGGGAATTTCTTCCAAAACTTCAATAGCGGTTGCTCCTTCTGCAATAATACTAGACCCCACATTAAAGACCTTTTTGTCGAGATTGCTCTGCAACATCTCTTTATCCGCCCGAACAACAACGGCATCAAGAGATTCAATTTTTTGGGAAATTTTAAATTTAGGAAATTTTGCAATAGGGTTGCTTTTACTGAGGGTAAAGGACATCGAAAAAGTCGGCTTATACCCCATAGATTCCGCTTTTAAAATAAATTTCCCAAACGGAACCGAAGAGATAACAAATTTACCTCCTACATCGGAAATCCCATTGGCTACAATAGCTGAGTCTTCAGCTCGCAAAACATATAATATAGAATATTCCAAGGGTTTTTCTTGAATATCAATTACCATTCCGGTAACAACTCCGGTTGTTGAAGTGACTAATGTGTTTAAGTTTTGATTCTGTGAAAATAATGTTTGAACTGTAAAAAAGAACATCAAGCATAAGATCAACTGAGAAATAATAGGTTTTTTCATATCTTCGATTTAAAATACTCCACTAAAGACTATATCTTGATATGAAAGTTTAATGTTTGTGATGTTGATTTTAACAACTTATTTATTTTATAATATGAAGAATGCCTGTTCTTATATCTTTTATACCATTAATCGTGTAATGAAAATAGTAATAATAAGTTCCCTCTTCCATATCTGCTCCAAAATTATTTTGATAAGGAGAAACAGAAAAGATCTCTTTTCCTGAACGATTTTTTATTGATAGATATGATTGTGTACAATGCTCAAGACCTTTGATAAGAAAAAGATCATTAATCCCATCTCCATTAGGGGTAATTACATTGGGAATTTCTATGATAATAGGAATTCTGTTAAAGATTGAATCCGAATCCGGAATGTTTTGTAATACAGGATCCTGAGCTTTATTTTCAGGAACAACAATATCATGAGTCTGTGATTTTGAGGGTTGATTTTGCCCGATTGTAGGCTCCTCTTTTGAACTTATTGATTCTTTTTCTGAAGTTGAAGTTTGGATTGGAGTGGAAGAATAATCAATATTTGAAGAATTTTCATCTAATCCAACAATTTCTTGCGATATATTATCTGATTTAATAACAACAATAGGATTTATTTTTTCTTTTTGCACTGGATTATCATGACGAGATGATTCAGTTTGAGTCATATTTTCAGCATCTGCATTTAAAACAATTTCGTTTTCTAGATTATTTTCGACAACCAAAGTATCTTGAAAAATAAAATCATCTGTAGTTTTTTGTTGGGTAGAAGATGGTTTAAATACTAGAAAAGAAATTGCAGTAATCGTTCCGGCAGCTGCTAAAAAAAGAACTGCCTTTACCCACAAAGAGAGGGAAGCCTGTATTACAGAGAAGCCTTTAGATGCTGTTGAAATGGAAGAGGCATTGGCACCGGATTCAGAGAATGTTCCACCCGGCACTGTAGGTAGTTGATGCTCAATGGACTCCCAACAACGAGTAGAAGGTTGTTCTTCCCATTGCTCTAAAGCTTTTTTAATTTGATGCTCCCTAATGCCCATTTCTTACTATTTTTCTATTCGTTTTATCAACCATTTTCTGGCTCTTAGAAATTGTGATTTAGAAGTGCTTTCGGTAATATCAAGTTGTTCTGCAATCTCTTTGTGGGAATATCCCTCCACAGCAAACAGATTAAAAATAACTCTATATCCCGGCGGCATTTTTTGAATAAGTACCATAATGTCTTTTGCAGCCACTTTATCAAGAATATTTTCGGAATGATATACATCAGTTTCTACATACAAGTCCTCCAAATAAAGATGAGTTTTTCTTTCATTTACTCTGTAATGAGAAATAGCATTATTAATCATTATTCGTCTAATCCAATTTTCTAAAGAACATTCGTATCTATATGAACTTAAAGAGGTGTAAAATTTCATAAATCCCTCAATAAGAATATCTTCTGCTTCTTCTCTAGAGTTTGTATACCGCATACAAACCCCCAACATTTTTGAAGAAAATCGATCATAAATAGATTTTTGACAAGCTCTATTATTCTTCAAGCAGCCTTCTATTAGTTCTCGATCTGTTTCAAATTTTCTCACTAAAAAAAAGACGATAATTAAAGATTGAAAGTTGCACCTCCAATCAAAATGAAAATTATTTAACTGATTTTACAATAGCTTCAACCTCGCGAATAAAATCTCTTTTTTCCTCTTGCGGAGCATAAACAAATCCATCAATGGTTATTAATTCCCCTGCTTGATTGGTATATGTAAAACTATAAAAAGGCCCCCCCATTTTATCACGAACAGACTCCCATAATCCTCTCATCTCATATCCCTGTTTTCCATTAATGGTAATAGGATTAATAATCGGAAATCCCAATTTTTCGGCAACAATCGGATAAGCTCCCTTAACTGCCCCGGGGATAAATTGTTCCGTAATCTTATTTCTTTGATGAATCAATGAATCCGGATTCAAAGAAGTTCCCTTATTTTTATAAACCATAATAAATCTGTCATTTTTAACAGTTCTGTACCTTAACCATAAAAAATCAGACTCTTCGCGTGCAATAAAATAATGATTGGGGACTGCCAACGAAATACGAAATTTATTAGTCAGCACTTTTTGAATTTCAGGATTCTTATTTTGTATAAAAAATCGTTGCACTCTTTTCAAGTCATTTTCATACAAGGTTTTAATAATTTTATCTTCATTATTGCGATAAAGCTGTATACAAGAATCAAGATTATTTCCTTTGATTAATACATAAATTTGTGGTGTAGCCCATTGATCATTACGAATAGAGATTGTATTAGTTGTATTCGAAGTATTAATATTAAAATTAATAATATTTCGGTGCCGTTTAAAATGAGAAGAAAAATCTTTATTTCCCATTTGAATTACATGAAACATGGGCTCTATCTGATTTATGGCCGGTTGGGGTTGATTTAATGATTTAAGTAGCGTATCAGATACTTCTGAATAATATTTTTCATCCATAACAAGTAAAACTTCTCCTGCTTTGCCGGTTGAAAAGTTATCCACTTTAATACTACCTGTTTTGCCACCACCACATGCAACTGAAATAAGAACTAATGCAACAAACACTATTTTTTTCATAAATAATATGAATTAAAATTATAAATTAAGAACGCAAATATAAAGAAAATTATTTCGCTTTTTGTTTTCTCAAATATTCTGCAATTTGAACAGCATTTGTAGCCGCACCCTTTCTTAAATTATCCGCGACTATCCATAAATTAAGACTTTTGGGTTGCGATTCGTCTCGCCTGATTCGTCCGACAAAAACCTCATCTTTGCCTTCAGCATACAAGGGCATCGGATATTCATTCTTCCGAGGATTATCCACTACTTTTATACCGGGCATATTGTCTAATAATTGGTACACATCCTGTAGTGAAAAGTCATTCTCAAATTCAATATTTACAGCTTCCGAATGCCCGCCCTTAACGGGAACTCTAACAACAGTTGCGGTAATTTGAATCGAATCATCTCTCAAGATTTTTCTTGTTTCATGAACCAATTTTATCTCTTCTGTTGTATAGCCATTAGCTTCAAATGAGCCGCCATGAGGAAAAACGTTAAGATCTATGGGGTGAGGATAAACTGCATCACAGGATAAACCTTTTCGCTCTGCCTCCAGTTGTTGCACCGCTTTTACCCCGGTGCCGGTAACCGATTGATAAGTGGAAATCACGAGTCGTTTAATTCCGTATGCATGGTGTAAAGGTGCTAATGCCATCACCATTTGAATTGTAGAACAATTTGGATTGGCAATAATCCTATCGCCGGGTTGAATAACATCCGCATTGATTTCAGGAACTACCAATGGAATATGATCATAATTTCGCCATGCAGAAGAATTGTCAATTACAGTGCAGCCCTTAGCAGCAAATAGCGGCGCATATGTTAGTGAAACACTGCTCCCTGCAGAAAAGATTGCAATGTCCGGATTTTGGGAAACAGCATCTTCAACCGATACAATCAAATAAGGTGCCCCTGAAAAGTAAATTTCTTTGCCTACAGATTTTGAAGATGCAGCAGGAATAAAATAATCTTTTCCAAATCCCCTTTCTTCTAAGACTTTCATCATAACATTTCCCACAAGACCGGTTGCCCCGATTAATGCAATTTTCATAATTTGTTAATTTATATATTAAATTTTATTAACAACTCTTGATTTTCTATTGCAAAGATACTATTTTTGTTTACGCAATATATGGACTAAATAAAATAAAACTACGATGAATCTCAGATGAAAACAGAACGATTTACTCTATTAATTATACTCCTATTTATAAGAGGATTTGCATTTTCACAAATTGCAGAGAATTTTTCAGACGGAGATTTCTATAATTCACCTCATTGGGAGGGAAATTACAATAGTTTTATCATAAATCCAGACCATGTTCTACAACTTGATGCGGCTGAGTCGGGTAGAGCTGCTCTTTGGATTCCAACCACCTTTATCGGGGATGAAATGGAATGGAAAATGAGTGTGAAAATGGATTGCAATCCTTCTGCAAATAATTTTGTGAGGATTTATTTACTTTCAGACAGTGCTAATTTATCTGCTGCTCCAAAAAGAGCTTTTTTCTTGCAGTTTGGCGAGAATCAATCCAATGATGCAATAGAACTCTTTTTTGAAGATAAAAATAGATTAATTTCTATTTGCAGAGGAACAAATGGATTGATTGCCAACCCTTTTGAAATGAACATCAAGGTAATTAGAAACAGAAATTATGAATGGGCAATTTGGGTGGATGAGCACCTAATGGGAGATTATCGCTTGGATGCGCAAGGAGTTTGTGATTCGATGGTTTCCAATGTTGCTTTCGGAATTTTCTGCCAATTTACATCTACAAATAAAAATAAATACTTTTTCGATAATTTCTATTTTGGAAATCCTCTGGTAGATTCGGAAGCTCCTCAGATTGAAAGAATTTTACCAGGGGATAATTATAACCAAGTTAAGGTGATTTTTAATGAAAATGTAACTCGCGAAAGTGCTTTGAATAAAGAAAATTATAAAATTTTATCGTGGAGTGAAAGTCCGGTTTCTTGTGATTTTATCATTCCACACTATAATCAAGTTGTTTTAACATTTTCTTCCTCTTTTACCCCCAGAATTAATTATCAACTTCAAGTATCAAATATTGAAGATTACTCAGGCAACAGACTCATAAGCGCGACTTCACAGGTAATATTCAACTTATTAGAACGCAACTCATTGGTAATTAGCGAAATTATGGCAGATCCATTTCCTTCTGTTGGCCTCCTGCAAACTGAATATGTAGAATTATTCAATTGCAGAGATAGTTCATTTATTATTTCAGGTTGGAAGCTACAAATAGGAAATATTATTAGAGATATTCCCGAATTTTCAATAGCCGGACAAGGATTTGTGGTTTTGATTCCGGCTGCAGCAAATGTATCTTTCTCGGATTCAGTGACAATTGTGCCGATTTCTTTACTAAACATAACGGATGCAGGCCAACTTTTAATCCTTTATAATGAATTTGGAGAAATAATACATCATGTCCATTTTAGAAAAGAATGGCATGATAATAGCTATAAATCCAATGGGGGATGGTCTTTGGAGATGATAGATCCATATAATCCTTGTTCGGGTAAAAATAATTGGCTCTCTTCTGTTCATGAAAATGGTGGAACTCCGGGATTTTCAAATTCAGTGATGAGAGAAAATCCGGATTTGACTATTCCTGAAATATTACGTATCGTTGTATTGGATAGTTTAACCATAAAGTTGATATTTTCCGAAACAATATTAAGGAATCAGAATTATCATCAAAATCTATTTACAATTGATCATCATCTTCAAGTTGAGTCGGTGGAAGAGGTGCCTCCGTATAATACAACTTTCATTGTACGATTATCTCAAGCGCTACAACCAAATATTATTTATACGTTACGAGTATCGGATACTATTTACGATTGTGTCGGATTAAGAGTATTAATCGGTGAGTCATTTATTTTCGGTTTACCCCAACAAGTTGAGAAAAATGATTTAGTAATCAATGAAGTATTAAGTAATCCTTATGGGAACGAAGACGCAGATTTTATTGAGATTTATAATAAATCCGAGAAAATAATTGCTCTTTCTCAAATTCGGGTTGGTTCAGGCGGCACCGACATCCCCGACAAATCAATTTTGATTTCAAAAGAGGGGTTTGATTTATTTCCGAATCAATATATAGCTCTCTGTAAAAATCCTATTTTAACAGAAGTCTCATATATTTGCCCTTATTCTGAAAGGCTACTTTTGTGTGACTCATTGCCAAATTTTCCTAATGATCATGGAATTGTTCACCTTACAAATCTCCGTTTTCAATCTATTGATAAATTTGAATACGATAAATCTATGCATTATGCACTGTTACAAAATTTGGACGGAATTTCGCTTGAAAGGTTAGACATACATCTCGAGACACAAAATACAAATAATTGGAAATCTGCTGCTGAACATGCAGGATTTGCCACCCCCGGATATCAGAACTCACAATATATTGCAATAACTGAATCCGATGAATTTACAATTATACCAAAAGTTTTTTCCCCTGACAATGACGGCTTTGATGATTTCACGAGAATATGTTATAATTTCCCCACGAGCGAAAATAGAGTTTTGCTACAAATTTTTACAAAAGAAGGAACTTTAATAAGAACTATTGAAAATAATAGTATCAGTTCGCTAAATGAATGCTATGTATGGGATGGTATTACTGATGATCAGTTTCTTGCACCGCCTGACTTATATGTAGTCCGGATGCAATATTGGAATGCAAACGGAAAAACAAAATGTATCAAAGGCGCTGTCGGCGTTATTTTCCGTAAATAACAAATCAATAAAATCACTCCTTTTTTTTGTACATTTGCAGTTTATTATTAAGCATACTATATGATAGCTGCCTTACTCGTCATTATCACAAATTCACTTGTATTCGTGATTTTTAAATTATTCCAACGATATCAAGTGCATATAAAAAGAGTTATAATAATTAATTATACTACAGCTGTAATTATCTCTTACTTTGCAATCCGTAAATCTATCGATTTTAATTTACTTTGGAATTCCAAATGGATTATTCCTGCAATAATTATTGGAATTATTTATGTTCTAAACTTTTATGTAATAGATCTTTGTACTAAAAATTTTAATTTAGCAGTAACTTCATTATCCGGGAAAATATCAGTCGTTATTCCGGTTCTTACCGGAATAATTATTTTACATGAGACTTTCGGATGGATGAGGATTGTTGGCATCGTATTGGCATTATTATCCTTATTTCTAATCTTAAAACCTGAAAATTCCAGAAATTCTAAATCATTTTTCGAGAGCCCTGCAAAAATCGCGAAGTTATTTATTCCAATAGCCCTCTTTCTTTTTTATGGAATCTCAGATGCTTTATTTCAAGTTTCTCAAAAAAAATTATTTTATTCGTCTATATACCCTGAATCATGCGTATTTGTCAATGAAAACGAAATTTTTGTATTGACTGTTTTTTCTATTTGTCTTATATTTTCTCTCCTATTTACTACTGCTACAAAAGAAAACCCAATCAGATTTTATAAATTTCGAGATATCATAGGTGGTATTGCTTTAGGAGTAGTAAATTTAATCGGGGGATTTATGTTATTGGAAGCGGTCTCTCAAGTTAATAATACAGGAGTATTGTTTGCCGTTATTAATATTAGTGTAGTCATATTGACAACAATGATTGGAATTATCTATTTTAAAGAAAAACTACGACCCGTTAATATCGTTGGAATTGGGATTGCTTTATTGGCACTTATTTTATTGAATATATAAATGATGTTTGAAGATACATATAAAACCTTGAAAGGCCTTTCAGAAGGCCTTTATCGGGAAAAAGGAAGTAAATTTATCGCCATAGCTATTCCTGTTGATTCTGAAGAAGAGGTAAAAGAAAAACTTGCTGCATTGAGAAAAGAATATCATGATGCACGGCATCATTGTTATGCCTATATTTTAGGATATGATAAATCAGCCTATCGATTAAATGATGATGGAGAGCCCTCCGGAACAGGCGGAAGGCCAATTTACGGACAGTTGCTCTCAAAAGATTTAACCAATACACTTGTGGTTGTAATCCGCTATTTTGGTGGGATCAAGTTGGGCGTAAGTGGCTTAATCAATGCATACAAGACTGCTGCAAAAGATGCTTTGGAATCAGCAATTATTATTGAAAAACAAATAGAAGAAACATATCGCATCTTTTTTGACTATACAATAATGAATAATGTGATGAAAATT
>CAZWCI010000014.1:0-2057 GCA_964632815.1 uncultured Lentimicrobiaceae bacterium
TCCGATAAAAAGTTATAAAGTAAGGGTCTGTCTAACAACCAAAAGTTAGGCAGACCCGTTTCATTTGTAGAAATAAAGCTACCTGACCAATCTTAAAGGTGCAGCGCACCGTCTCCAAATCATTAATTTCCCAAATCGGTGAGGAATTTACCGCAAAGACGCTAAGTCGCAAAGATTTTGCCGTTCCGCCGCGTGAGGCGTTTAGGTGGAAAGCCCGCAAGGACGGGAGACGATGTGCCGCTGCCACAAAAAAGCGACCGGAGGAAGCTCTTTTTGTGGCTTTGCGAGCACACGGCTACCGGCTGCGGACTTGGAACCGGACGCCGGCGGCGAAGCCGACACGCCCTAATAAAAAAAAAGATCATCTTATTTCAAATGAAAACCTTGTGCCAACAACTCTTCGTTGCGAAACAAGTCATAATTTACCGGATCGAGCGGATAATCCCAACTTCCCAACCGATGGTACAATTCTCCACCAAAACCACTTTTGAACTTATATAATCCGTACAAAGGGTGTGATTCATCGGCAGAAGGAGCGGTTCCGAACATATCATACTCCGTACAACCTTTTGATTTGGCAATCGAAATGGCTTCCCATTGGAGTGCGTAAGTAGACATCAAATTCCGGTGTTGTGAGGAAGACGCTCCATAGAGATAGAACGCGCGATGGTCGGACATTACCAAAAACATCGCAGCAAGCGGAATTCCTTCCCACTCGGCAATCAATAGTTGCACTTCTGCAGGCGACGAAGAGTGTTCCACACGAGCAGACAGTATTGCCTCAAAGTATTTAAGTTCATTTACTAAAATTCGGTTGCGTAGTGCGGTTTCCCGATATAAGTCGTACCAAACCGATAAACTTTCACGCCCCGCAT
This sequence comes from uncultured Lentimicrobiaceae bacterium, assembly GCA_964632815.1. Taxonomy (GTDB): domain Bacteria; phylum Bacteroidota; class Bacteroidia; order Bacteroidales; family WCHB1-69; genus DUOL01. The sequence goes on from CAZWCI010000014.1 coordinate 876, forward strand.
GACGCACCGTAACACCTTTACGTTTAGCCAATCCTATATTGTAGCGGGTTTTGGGTTTCATCCGCTCCAGAATTTGAGGAAGCGATTGCCGGAGATCCAAATAAATAGTATGAGCAGGCAAAATATTGTAGTGGGCTTTTCGGAAATTCCAATTCACGGTACTAAAATTAAATCGGAGCTCTTGGGTTCGTTTTTCGGGTTCTTCGTGCCATAGCTCTTCTTCCACACGATGTTGTTTGGCCCAATAGGATTCCCAGCATAAATCGTAGCGAATCATAACACAACCGGCAGGCAGAAATGATCGCAAACATTCGGAAAGTTCCTCTAAAAAAGCACCTTGCACCTCCTCGTCGGGTTCAATTTCGGGACCATAAGGCACATAGGCAATCGAATGATTCCGGTTAAGCGGTTTCAACATCACAAGTACATCGAGATCCATCTTTTGGGAGCGAGCACTCTCTTTAAACAGAGCATCGGAAGGCGCCGAGAAAGCCATCGCCAGAGCTTCGTCGCCCAGCTTCGTTTTCACATCAGACCAAAAAGCGGTTTGTTGTACAATGGGGGTGCGATTCAAATCATTAGTTTCTTTAAGACAGATATTTCCAAGCATGATTATCCGTGGATTATAAAATGGAACATAAAAAAATAAATTTTTGATACAGAAGTCTTGCGGATTACTCCGAAAGAAGAAGAGTATACGATTCCGTCAGCTTCATTTCGGAATAAAAATAACGCTCACGGGCAATTAAAAAAAGATTAAAAACTCTTTTTTTCATAACACTTCATGTAAACTTTTGAAGGTGCAAAGATAATAAAATTTCGGAAAAGTTCTTTGTTTGTGCAGAGGTAGGATTATAGTTCTATTTCCAACACTTTGAAATATACTATTGATATTGTATTTTTCAGGAAGAAGAAAGAGAAGATTTTTGTACATAAACAGGCATTTATACTAAATTTAAAATAAATAATATTTCCCAAAAAACGCAAAATAGTTAAACATTTTTTGTATATTGCACGGCTTTTTAATAAATAAAAATTGAAGGTTATAATCATTCTAATAAATTGATATAAAATGACTTACGATAGAATTAAATCTCCATTAATTTGTCTCTCGATTGTTTTAATCACTCTTTTTTCTCCTATTTTCGTTCAAGCTTCCTCCGAGGAGGGCAAAAAGTTTGA
>CAZWCI010000014.1:2157-20650 GCA_964632815.1 uncultured Lentimicrobiaceae bacterium
AACATATCAGCAGGCCATATTATCATCCTCGGATTCATCTGTTTGGTATTTATTTTCGGGGGAATGTCACCGGCTTTAGGATACGGAGTATCGGCAGTGTCGATATTTTTCTATCTATTTATGGGCTTATTGGAATTAATCGTTGCATTTGTACAAGCCTTTGTATTTACGCTGTTAACATCCTTGTACATTGGGTTAGCAATGGAAGAAGGCCATGAGGAAGCACATGAAGAGCACCATAGCTCAATGCCCATTGAAAAAGAATAAACACAATAAAAAAATAAATTCAAAAAACCTAATTATTCACTTAAATTATTAAATTATGTCATTCTTAACCTTATTAGAAGCTGCAGCAGACTTAACTGCCATAGGCAAAATGGGAGCCGGCATCGGAGCCGGAATCGCAGCCATCGGAGCCGGCATCGGCATCGGAAACATCGGTAAAGGTGCAGTAGAATCTGTTGCTCGTCAACCCGAAGCAAGTGGTGATATCAGAACAAATATGATTCTGGTAGCTGCTTTTGTAGAAGGAGTTGCACTATTTGCAATTGTAGTTTGCTTGCTTATTGCAGTTGCCTAATGAATTAAAATGTTCTTCCCACGATGGGTGGGAAGACTTTTATTTGATTTTATAATGTACAGATATAATTCTGTGCTTTAAGATATATAAAACATTAACAAAAAAAACTATGGACTTACTAACCCCGTCAATAGGACTCATATTTTGGATGCTCATCGGCTTTGGAATACTGTTTTTCATTTTGGCAAAATATGCATGGCCGATCATCACGAAATCCATCTCCGAAAGAGAGCGTAAAATTGAAGATCAGCTTTCGGAAGCTGCAAATGCTCGCGAAGAGATGAAAAATTTAAAATCAGAACACCAGGCACTTTTGATTCAAGCCAAAGACGAACGTGATCAAATTTTGGCAGACGCAAGAAAAATTAGGGACAAACTTTATGAAGAGTCTAAAGAGAAAGCTTACCAAGAAGCACAACTCATTGTAGAAGAAGCCCGCAATGCCATTCATTTTGAAAAAATGAAAGCCATGACTGAAATAAAGAATGAAATTGCCAATATGTCTATCGAGATTGCAGAAAAGGTTCTTCAAAAAGAGTTATCGGACAAAGCACAACAAGAAAAACTTGTAAATGAATGGATTAAAGAATTGAACTTTAATTAATCTTTTGTTTTACAGTTAAGCCAGAAATTCATGAAAAAAAGTCCTAAATTAGCTAATAGATATGCAAATGCACTGTTTGAATTTTCAATGCTTGAAAATCAATCAGAGAAAACTTATCAAGATATTGTGTTTCTGAAAAACACATTTCATGATAATAAAGAGCTGCGTGTGATTATTGAGAGTCCGGTCATCGAACCCGACAAAAAGAATGAGATTTTCTCTAAAATTTTCAAAGAGGATATTTCTCCTATCACATTCGGTTTTCTTTCATTAGTCATCAAAAAAAGGCGAGAGCCGTCATTGATGTTGATTTTTGATTCCTATATTATGCATTATTACGAGGAACACAACATCAAGATTGCAACAATAACGACGGCGACGGAGCCGGATGAAAGGTTGCAGCAGAAGCTCAAATCCTTATTGGAAGAGCAAACACAATCAACAATTGATATGAGAATTCAGGTAGATTCTTCCATTTTGGGCGGATTTGTAATTAAAATTGAAGATAAACTCCTTGATGCCAGTCTGCTTGGAAAAATAAACAAATTAAAAATGGAATTTTCTAAGAATATTTATCAGGCAGGTTTTTAAGAGTACTTTCACATTACATAAACATAAAAAAATAAACAATCAACTATAAATAAATAGAAATGTCACAGATAAAACCATCAGAAGTAACCGCTATTTTGCGTCAGCAATTACAAAATTTCGACTCAAAAGCCAGTTTAGACGAAACAGGAACTGTTTTGGTTGTAGGAGACGGAATTGCTCGTGTATACGGACTCCATAATGCACAATCCGGAGAATTAGTCGCTTTTGAGAAAGCCGATACGACGATAACAGGTATCGTTTTAAATCTTGAAGAGGATAATGTCGGGGTCGTTCTTCTCGGGGATTCCAAAACCTTAAAAGAGGGAGATTTGTGTAAGAGAACAGGGCGGATTGCCTCCATAAAAGTAGGAGAAGGATTATTGGGAAGAGTTATCAACACTTTAGGGGAACCGATAGACGGCAAAGGCCATATTGAAGGAGATCTTTATGAGATGCCAATTGAGCGTAAAGCTCCGGGGGTTATCTTTCGTCAACCGGTAAAGGAACCATTACAGACGGGTTTAAAGGCTGTAGATGCGATGATTCCTATCGGACGCGGACAACGTGAGTTGATTATCGGGGACCGCCAAACCGGGAAAACCGCTATCGCCATCGATACCATCATCAACCAAAAAGAATTTTACGAAAAAGGAGAACCTGTATATTGTATTTATGTAGCCATTGGTCAAAAAGGGTCAACAGTTGCAAACATTGTAAAAACGCTTTCCGAAAACGGAGCAATGTCTTACACGACGATTGTGGCAGCTACCGCTTCGGATGCTGCAGCTATGCAGTTTTATGCTCCTTTTGCCGGTGCAGCTATTGGTGAATATTTTCGTGATTCGGGACGTCCGGCACTCATCATCTATGATGACCTTTCGAAACAAGCAGTGGCCTATCGTGAAGTATCCTTATTATTACGTCGTCCACCAGGACGTGAAGCATATCCAGGAGACGTATTTTACTTGCACTCCAGATTATTAGAAAGAGCAGCTAAAATCATCGAATCTGATGAAATTGCAGCAAACATGAATGATTTACCGGAAGTATTGAAACCCATCGTAAAGGGAGGCGGTTCGTTAACAGCTCTTCCAATTATCGAAACCCAGGCAGGTGACGTATCGGCATACATTCCGACCAATGTTATTTCCATTACGGATGGACAGATTTTCTTAGAGACCAATCTGTTCAATGCGGGGATTCGTCCTGCCATCAATGTTGGGATTTCAGTATCACGTGTAGGAGGAAATGCACAAATTAAATCAATGAAAAAAGTCGCCGGTACCTTAAAGCTCGACCAAGCTCAATACCGTGAATTGGAAGCCTTTACAAAATTCGGTTCTGATGTGGATGCTGCCACAAAAAATGTATTGGAAAAAGGAGCCCGCAACGTAGAGATACTGAAACAACGCCAATACTCCCCCTTGAAAGTGGAAGAACAAATTGCCATTATCTTTTGCGGGGTTAAAGCATTATTACAAAAAGTGCCAGTAAGCAGAATTACCAATTTTGAAAAAGATTATATTGAAACCTTGCATGAACATCATCAAGAATTATTAAATAAACTGAAAGCCGGAGAATTTAATGATCAAATTAGTGGCGAATTAGAAACTGTTTGCAAAGCAGTGGCCAAAAAATATGAAATCTAACATTTATGGGAAGTCTTAAGGAAATCAGAGTCAGAATTGCCTCTGTTCAATCAACTCAAAAAATTACGGGAGCCATGAAAATGGTTTCAGCGGCTAAATTGCGTAAAGCACAAAATGCAATTATCAGTCTTCGTCCGTATTCAAATAAGCTGAATGAAATTTTAAAACGGGTATCAGATAACACCTCTGCATCTGACGAATTATCCCTTTTTGAAGAACGTCCGATAGAGCATATCCTTTTAGTAGTTATTACTTCAAATCGAGGATTGTGTGGAAGTTTTAATGTAAATGTGACCAAAGAAGCCCTTCGGGTAATCGAAGAAAAATATCCACAACAAGCTGCTAAAGGGAACGTTCAGATCATCTGCATCGGTAAAAAAGGAAAAGAACAATTATCAAAAAAACATAAGATTCTTCAATGTCATGAAGAGTTGATAGATGCACCGACATTTTCTAAATCTTCAGAAATTGCAGCCTATCTCATGAATGAATTTCTGAACAAGAAATTGGACAAAGTAGAAATCATTTACAATCGATTTATTAACCCTGCTACACAGACTTTGGTAACTGAATCTTTTTTACCGGTAACTCAAACTATTTCCAATTCTAAAAATATTACAAATTCTGATTATATTTTTGAACCGACCAAGGAAACTATTTTAGAAGAACTCATTCCTAAAATATTAAAATTACAATTTCATAAAACTATCATTGATTCTGTTGCTTCTGAACATGGTGCAAGAATGACCGCAATGCATAAAGCTACAGACAATGCCAATGAAATTCTAAGAGCATTGAAATTAAAATACAACAATGCACGACAAACTGCCATTACAACTGAATTGATTGAAATTGTAAGTGGTGCAGAAGCCCTTAATGGATAAAGAGTGATTTCACTCCGTTCTTTTCTAAAAAAATATCATAAAAAATAAATTTATCCTTCATTGTGAATGGAGGATAAATGGTTTTTTATTATTTTTGCCAACTTGAAAAAAATATCCTTAATTTGTTAATCTTAAAAATTAAAAAAATGAACAGCAGAACATCTATCACCCGTAATTTACTGAGTTTATTGTTTGTTGCAATTCTCATTGTGGGTACATCTTGTAAGAAAGAGCAACAAGAAACCATCACGAGTGTAACCGATAGAAATGGCAATTCCTATAAAGTTGTTGTTATCAACGAAAAATATTGGATGGCAGCAAATTTAAAATCAACTAAAACATCAAGCGGATCTACGATTACCATCGCTACTTCTCCGGTTCAATGGAGTACAACTAGTGCTTGTTGCAGTTGGTATGCATATAACTCCACTTATACTTATTACCAAGATTGTGGACTATTATACAATTCCAAAGCCATGAAAGAAAATCCATGTCCGGAAGGATGGCGGGTTCCGAGTTCTTCTGAATGGAACAGCATGATTAATTCTTTAGGAGGAACTGCCGTTGCAGGTGGAAAACTCAAATCGACAGATAACAATGCATATTGGGTAAACAACGTTGGAGCAACCAATTCAAGCAAATTTAATGCTTATGGTAGCGGTTTCTCAAACAACGGAAATTGTTTGGGTTATCGTTCGAGTGCTCATTATTGGACTAGTGACATGTCGACCAGAGAAGTTGCTGCTAATACAATCGGTGTTACTATTGCTGCAGGAAACACCGCTAATGGTTATAGTATCCGCTGTATTAAAGACATAGAATAATCTTTGACCGCAAGAAAAAAAGTGAGTATAAAAAATATTTCTGATTTAGTATTTTTAATTAAAAAAAAATCGTATTTTTGCAGTCCCAAAAAAAAGGGACTTTTTTATTGAATACTAAAAACTTAAAATAAAATAGATTAAAATTTTTTAATAGTATGCCGACAATACAACAGTTAGTTAGAAAAGGAAGAAAGAAAATGACTTCACAGAGCAAGTCGAAAGCATTAGATTCATGTCCGCAAAAGCGCGGTGTTTGTTTAAGAGTATATACAACGACTCCTAAGAAACCGAATTCAGCAATGCGTAAAGTAGCGAGAGTTCGTATGACCAATGGAAAAGAAGTAAATGCTTACATTCCGGGCGAAGGACATAATTTGCAGGAACACTCTATCGTATTGGTAAGAGGTGGCCGTGTAAAAGACCTTCCGGGTGTTAGATATCATATTGTTCGTGGAGCATTGGATTCTGCCGGTGTTGAAGGAAGATTACAAGGAAGAAGCAAATATGGTTCTAAGAGACCTAAGAAAAAAGCTTAATTCTGAAAGAAGTCTATTCGATTAAAAATTTTAATCGGGTACATGGATCGTTTACAAAGTAAATAGAGCACTAAAATGGGTGTCTCGAGAGTAAATAAATTAATTATTGAAGATACAATAACATGAGAAAATCAAAACCAAAAAAACGGATTATCCTTCCGGATCCAAAATTTAACGATATTATGGTGACAAAATTTGTCAATAATATTATGTTAGACGGAAAAAAATCTACTGCATTCCAAATTTTTTATGATGCAATAGATATTATTGAAGACAAGACCAAAGAAAATGGTCTTGAGATATGGAAACAAGCTTTGGCAAATGTAACCCCTGCATTGGAGGTAAAAAGCCGCCGTATCGGAGGAGCTACTTTCCAAATTCCAACCGAATTGCGTCCTGAAAGAAAACAATCTGTAGGGATGAAAAACTTAATTAATTTTTCGAGAAAACGTCACGAAAAAACAATGGCTGGAAAATTGGCCGCTGAAATCATGGCCGCTTTCAAAGAAGAAGGAGCAGCATTCAAACGTAAAGAAGATACTCACAGAATGGCTGAAGCAAATAAAGCATTCTCACACTTCAGATTTTAACAATACTAGAATAGCAGAATTGAAGAGAATGGCAGAAAGGAGTATTCATGTCTGAGGAGTTATTGAAAATCCGGAATATTGGGATTATGGCACACATTGATGCCGGAAAAACAACTACCACTGAAAGAATACTTTTTTATACCGGAAAAAACTACAAAATCGGAGAAGTTGATGAAGGTACAGCCACAATGGACTGGATGATTCAAGAACAAGAAAGAGGAATCACCATTACCAGCGCAGCCACCATCGTCAATTGGAAATACCGAAATAACGAATACAAAATCAACATTATCGACACACCGGGACATGTTGATTTTACTGTTGAAGTTGAACGTTCTTTGAGAATATTGGATGGAGCAGTCGCCTTGTTTTGTGCGGTAGGAGGAGTAGAACCTCAATCGGAAACGGTATGGAGACAAGCTAATAAGTATCATGTGCCCCGAATTTGTTACGTTAATAAAATGGATCGTACGGGAGCCGACTTCTTTTCTGTAGTGAAACAAATCGCAGAAAAACTTTCCATATCTCCTCTTGCAATTCAACTACCTATCGGTGCTGAAGATTCATTCAGCGGCATCGTGGACCTGATAGAAGAAAAAGCTTACGAATGGGATGAAGATAATCAAGGAGTCACCTATCATGAAATTCCGATTCCGACTTTTATGAAGGAAGAAGTTGATGAATATCGTCAAATTCTTCTCGAGAAGTTATCAGAGTTTGATGATCAATTGATGGAGAAGTATTTTGATACTCCTGAAGCTATAACTTCGGATGAATTGATCGAAGTAATCCGAAAAGCAACACTATCACAAGCAATTACCCCTGTACTATGTGGTTCTTCATTTAAAAATAAAGGTGTACAAAGATTAATTGATGCCATTATCAAATATCTTCCCTCACCAATGGATGTTCCTGCTATTGAAGGAATAAATCCTAAGACCGAAAAAACAGAGCCAGTATATCCGGATGAGAAAGCACCTTTTGCAGCTTTAGCATTCAAGATTGCCACAGATTCGTATGTTGGAAGACTTACTTTTATAAAAGTATATGCCGGCACGCTGAAATCAGGAGAAATTGTATACAATGTATCTACAGGAAAACGAGAACGAGTATCCAAAATACTGCAAATGCACTCTAATAAGCAATCTCAATTGGAGTCTATTTCAGCCGGGAATATTGCTGCGCTTGTAGGAATGAAAGACATTCATACCGGAGATACGCTTACTGAAGAAAAGCACCCGATTCTTTTGGAAAATATTGAGTTTCCCGAGCCTGTAATTCAAATTGCAATTGAACCTAAAACTAAGGACGACGACGATAAATTGATGGCTGCACTCTATAAGTTGGCAGAAGAAGACCCAACATTTGCGGTAAAAGTAGATGAAGAGGCCGGACAAACGCTGATAAGTGGCATGGGAGAACTTCACCTCGACATTTTACTCGACCGACTAAGAAGAGAATTTAATGTGTCATGTAATCACGGAAAACCGAGAGTAGCATATAAGGAAGCAATTACACAAACGCTCACTCATAAGGAAACCTATAAACGTCAAAACGGTGGAAGAGGTTCTTATGCAGAAATTGAATTTGTGATTGCGCCTGCTGCCGACGGAGAAAAAGGACTGAAATTTACGAATCAAATCAATGGAGGAGCTATTCCGAAAGAATATATTCCAGCTATTGAGAAAGGGTTTAAAATTGCCATGTCTAACGGAAAATTCGGATTTCCGCTTGAGAGTCTTCATATCACACTTTTGGATGGAAATGCACATAGTGTGGATTCTGACGCTCTCTCGTTTGAAATTTGTGCTAAAGTAGCATTTCGTGAAGCTTGTCGAAAAATTTCAGCTATTATTTTGGAACCTATCATGTCGTTGGAAATTCATACTCCAGATGAATACATAGGCAATGTAACAGCAGATTTGAACAGACGGAGAGCTGTTTTAGATGAAATTGATGCCAAAATCGGATTTCAAATCATCAAAGCACATGCCCCACTTGCAGAAATGTTCGGATATGTCACAACCCTACGCTCCATATCATCCGGAAGAGCCAGCTATAGTATGGAATTTTTAAAATATGCTCCAGTACCATCCGATATTCAAACTTATATTCTCAATGTAGGAAGATATTCTCTTTTATAATAAAAATATTATAATACAAACATACAAATACAAAAAGTAATAATACCCTAAATTAATAAAAACGTGAGTCAAAGAATCAGAATTAAATTAAAATCATTCGACCATACTTTGGTTGACAAATCGGCGGAAAAAATCGTGAAAACCGTGAATGCCGTTAAGGATGATAAAGTAATGTTAGTAGGACCTATTCCACTTCCTACACATAAAAAGATTTTCACCGTTAACCGTTCAACTTTTGTAAATAAAAAATCTAGAGAGCAATTTGAACTCTCCACTTACAAAAGATTATTGGACATTTACGGAACCACTTCCAAAACGATTGATGCATTAATGAAACTCGAATTACCGAGTGGCGTTGATGTAGAAATCAAAGTGTGATTTTTAAGATTATTTTGCCGATATCAATCGGGTAACTTTACCGGAAGGTAATCGGGAAGCCAAATAGCTTATAATTACTACCGTGAGCAAAACAATCAGGAAGTCCATTCCTGACATTTGCACAGGGTAGTAATTTATTATATAGTTTCCAGTACCCCCTCCGATTTTAATAACATGAAATGTTTGTTGAATAAAGCAAACGATAAATCCAAGGAGCATTCCTAAGATTCCCCCCACAAAAGAGACAAACATTCCTTCCATTACGAAAATTCTGTATATAAACTTATCGGAAGCTCCCAATAGTTTCAATACTTCAACATCTTCTTTCTTTTCAATAATAAGCATTCCTAAAGTTCCTACTATATTAAAAGCCGCCATCAATAAGATGAACGAAAGGATTAAAAAGACCACCAATTTTTCATTTTTAATGGTTTTGAAAAGCATTTCTTCTTGTTCATACTGATCTTTCACTTGAAAATTTGGACCGGAAAATTGTGCAATCTTATTTTTTACTCTGGATACATTTGCTTTTTCAATCAGTTTAACTTCAAGAGAGGTAACTTCCCCCTCATACTCCATCAGACTTCTCGCAAATTCAATAGAACAAAACAAAAATTCTTCATCATAGTGAGAATAGGAGGCGAAAACCCCTGAGGGAACTATAAAACGAGTATTAAAAGCTTCCGTAGGATTTATTAAGTTTTTTTTGGTTCTTCGAGGATAGTAACATTTCATCATTTGAGAACTATTCAGGTTTACCTGCAAAATGCCCGCTGCCACAGCCCCCAAAACTGCATAATCAATTTGATTGGTTTGCAGCCTAAAATCGCCGTCTATTAAAAGCGAATCTAATTGTAAGACTTTGGGATAATCAGTGCTTACTCCTTTCAGACGCACCAAAGATTGACGGTCTCCATAGTTTAACAGAACCATATCAGACACCACTTCATGAACTGCAACCACCTCATCAAGTTCATAAATCTGTTTTACCAAAGCAGAATCTATGGAGAATGATTTCCCCTCTTTCAATGAGATTTGAAAATCAGGATTGAAACTATTCACACTGCCGGTTATCAACTTTTCCATCCCGTTAAAAACAGACAGAACAATAATCAATGCGGCTGTACCGGCCATTATTCCCACCGAAGAAATAATGGAAATAATATTTACCATATTATGTTTCTTCTTGGAAAACAAATATCGTAATGCTATGAAAATGGCCGTTTTAAATTGAAACTTTTTCAATTTATTATAATTTCAACAGTTTTTCAATATTTTCAATGTAATCAAGAGAATCATCGACAAAAAACTCCAATTGCGGGATGATTCGGAGTTGATTTTTCACTTTTTGTCCTAAGCGAAAACGAATATCCTTCGTATTGATGCGTACGGCCTTCATAACGGTATCATGATCATCGGTATTAAATATACTTAAATAGGCTCTGGCAATGGAAAGATCTTTTGTTACCGTTGCTTTGGTCACCGTAATCATACATCCGTAAACAGGCAATCCATCTTGTCTAAAAATATCTGCCAACTCTTTTTGGATTAATTTGGCTATTTTTTGTTGTCGTGTCGAGTCCATAATTTTTGAATTAAAGATGAATTTAAAGAGGGATTTAAAGAATACAAAAATACATAAAAAAGTAAATCAAAAAGGGAGAAGAGAACATTGCAGGATATTATCCGATTGCAAGCACAAGCATCATATCATTAACTGTCTGATAAAAAAACTGAAAAGGGAGCTCTTCGGTTTGGGTTTTAATAACTCCTTTTCCTTTTCCCTCAGAACATTGATGAATATTAATTTGTTGCGCAAAATCCAAATTTTTCACTTCATACAACTTATAGGCAGCTTCTTTTGCTCCCCAAAGAATATGTACTTGTTCCTCATCACATACATCAAATTGTTTGATTTCAAAAGAATTCAAAAACTTATTATACAGCGTTTTAATTTTAGGAGTTATTTTTTCTATATCCACTCCAATTTTATAATTTTCAGAGATAGCGGCAGCGGCGTATGAAGCAGCGTGAGTAAATGAAATTTTATGGGTTGAAATTTTTGGAGCGCCATTGGGAGAATAGGAAACTTCCTCGTAGGAGTTCAATAATTGAGACAAAGCGCATCGGCATCCCAATTTCTCCAATCTTCGTTTAAGGAGTTTCATGGAGCGGATTTCTGCTTCTTCCGTGGCAGAGAGATGAAGTTCTTTAAAAAGAGACTCTTCCGTCTCCGTAATGTGCCACACACATAGAGAGGCGAAAGAGTCAACATGGGTTTTAAAAATTTTTGGCATTCAATAGCTTCAATTAATTTCCCCTTTCTTTATCCTTAATTTTTTTTAATTGCCGTTTAAGGGCATCTACTGCATTGTCTGCAGCTTCTTCAAAGGTTTTAGCCGTTTTTCCCGAAATTGCATCATATCCTCTGATTTTCAGTCGGATTTCGACAATTTTATTTTCGGGTTTTTCAGTATTTTCGAGTTTCAAAGTTACATCAGCGCCAATAATTCCATCATAAAGTTTAAACAATTTTTCTACTTTTTCAGTAATAAAATCATCTAACTTTTGATCTGATTTAAAGTGTACGGACGAAATGTTTACATTCATAAAAACCTCCTTTTTTTTATGCCCGTGGGTGGGCTTGTTTATAGATTGATTTTAATTTTTCGATAGAGTTATGGGTATAAACTTGAGTAGCAGCCAAACTTGAATGACCTAAAATCTCTTTAATGGCATTGATATCTGCTCCTCTGTTCAACATGTGCGTTGCAAAGGTGTGACGAATAATGTGCGGACTCTTCTTACTCAAATTCGTGACCATATCGAGATATTTGTTTACTATCCTATAAACGGCTTTAGGGTACATTTTATTGGATATATTTGTAATAAATAAATAGTCCTGTTGGTTTAATCCACCAAAAAAAAGTTCTTTTTTGGTAATATAAATAATTAAAAGCTCTTTCATTGTCTTTCCAAATGGAATTATTCGCTCTTTATTTCGTTTTCCAAGGACTTTAACCGTACATTCATACATATCAATATCTGAATGTTTCAGATTAATTAATTCAGAAAGACGCATTCCGGTAGCATAAAAGAGTTCTAAAATGGTTCTGTCTCTGATTCCTTCAAAACTATCAGGAAAAAAATCCTGGGAAAAAAGAAAAGATATTTCTTCTTCTTCTACGTAAACAGGAAGACGTTTTGACGTTTTGGGTCCCCGGATATGAATCATTGGATTTTTTGTGGCTGTTCCAATTTTGAGGTGATAATTATAAAAGGACTTCAGGGCGCTGATCTTACGATTCACGCTCCTTGCTTCTATTTTATTTTCCAATAGTTCAACTATCCACGAACGAATTAATGGTGCTTCAATAGAAGATATATCAATATTTTTCAACTTTTCACCAATAATTTCCGGATCATTATTTTCAGCAATTTTTGGAAAAAGTACAAAAATATAATAAGTGAAAAACTGCTTTAAATCATTACCATAAGAAGTTATGGTGTGGGGAGATACACGCTTTTCGAATTCTAAATAATTGAGAAATTTGGTGATTACATCCATACTTCAACTTAATCGACAAGCAAAGATAATCAATTTTAGATAATAAAAAAAAGTTATCCGTATTTGGATAACTTTTTTTCTGCAAATTTATTTTTCGAGTTATTATTCTTCTTGTTTGTTTAATAACTGCTGAATATAAATCGCTTTTAATTTTTGCTCCCTTTTGATAATACTTGGTTTTGTAAATTTCTGACGATTTCTCAACTCTTTTACAACACCGGTTTTTTCAAATTTTCTTTTTAATTTTTTAAGGGCCCGATCTACGGTTTCGCCTTCTTTAACGGGAACAACGATCATAAAAATACCTCTTTCTTTGTTAAATTAATATTTAAAATTACAGGGTGCAAAGATACATATTTTTTTTTACTCTCAATAAAAAAATAAAACAATTATTCATATTTCATATATAACTTACAATCAAGGGCATAAACTAAGAAATTATGTGGTATTATTTTCGAGAGAAAAGGATTTTATTTTAAGAAAACCGCATCAAGTTGCCTGCGTGAGATCGTAGGTGGAAAGCCCGCAAGGACGGGAGCCGATGTGCCGCTGCTGCAAAAAAGCGACCGGAGGAAGCTCTTTTTGCAGCTTTGCGGCAACACGGCTACCGGCTGCGGACTTGGAACCGGAGATCGACGGCGAAGCCGGCACGCCCAAAAAAATTATATCATAAATATAAATCATTTTTTTATGAAGTTTTTTTTTAAGATTTTGCACTTAACATATTATATTAATTATCTTTGCACCTTAAAATTTAAAAAATGAAGAAAATTATTCTACTATGGGCGATTATCCTTTTAGGAAATATCATCTACGGACAATCTTATCATTATCCCGAAACTTTGCAAAAAATTGCAGTTCTGAAAGGAGAAGGTGCTATTATTAATATCAAAGCGGATTATCAAATTCCGGCAGCTCATTTTTTTGAAAAATATCAACGCTATTTTGGGTTGGGAAATTATGATGAGATGAGAGAAATATATGTTTCACCAACTCGAAACGGGAAAGCGCATCATCGTTTGCAACAATATTTTCAGCAAATTCCTGTTGCCGGAGCTCAGCTTATTTTACATGAAAAAAATGAAAAAGTTTATCGAGTAACCGGAACTATTGTATCGGGATTATCGCTTATTGTAACTCCAAAACTTACGGAAGAAGAAGTAATCGCAATTGCATTAAACAATTCAAAAGCAGATCGTTATGCTTGGCAGTCACCTTCCATGGAAGCCGATCTTAAAATAATTCGCAAAGACACAACTGCCACCTACTACCCTACTCCCACTTTGGAAATTTATGACAAAGCTCATACTTTTATCGCCAAAAATTATCGTTTGGTATATAAAATTTCTTTATCTGTCATTGCACCTGAAATTTGTACCGAAATTTTTTATGTAGCTGCTGATAATGGGGAAATTGTACATCATATCACGAAAAAGGCGGCAGCCAACATAGAAGTTCAAGCTGTTACCCGATATAATGGAGCACAAACCATTACAGTTGACTCATTGGCAAGTAATCTTTATATGTTTCGCAGCACATCCCGCGGTGCCGGAGACGGAATCCTTACCAAATCAATGAATAACGAAGGAGATTTAATCTCTGTTCCTATTGAAAATGCCACAGATTTATATGAAGCCGATACTTATTTTGATAGTGATGTTATTGCCAATTCGGCTCATTATGGAGCGGAAATGACTTATGATTACTATTATTACACTCATGGCCGGAATAGTTATAACGATCAAGGAACACAGCTTTTGAGTTATGTGCATACCGGACAGAATATGCAAAATGCATTTTGGAACGGGAGTGCCATGTTTTACGGAGATGGTGTAAATAATTATCCGTTTACCTTTATTACTGTTTGTGGGCATGAAATCACTCACGGGGTTACGGAATATACGGCCAATTTGGTATACCAAGATGAGCCCGGAGCTTTGAATGAATCATTCAGCGATATTTTCGGAGTGATGGTTCATCGCTACGCTACCGGCCAACTACAATGGGCTATCGGAGAAGAACTGAATAGTCCTTTCCGCGATATGTCTAATCCCAATCGATTTGAAGATCCTGATACATACCTTGGAAACTATTGGGTTTTCGGTACAGAAGATTATGGCGGAGTTCACACCAATTGCGGAGTCGGCAACTATTGGTTTTACTTGCTGACCGTTGGCGGAAGTGGGGTTAATGATATGGGAACTGCATACGAAGTAACCGGAATTACTCCTGAAAAAAGTGAATTAATTGCATACAGCCTTTTAACCGAATATTTAACACCTTATTCGGATTATCAAGAAGCCTGTTTATATTCCATTGAAGTGGCCGAAGACCTATTCGGAAGATGTTCTATGGAACAATATGCTGTGGCACAAGCATGGGCCGCTGTCGGACTCGGATATCCTTTTAGCGACTCTGTTATTCACATCACTTCTGTGGTGACACCGGTAACTGATTGCGCGTTGCAAAATGAGGAGTTAATTACCCTTGATCTGCTTTATAATAGTTGCGATGACACTCTTCGTGTCGGCACTCAACTCTTTTTTAAAGTACAGGTGAATCAATCATTAGATATTTTTGATACGCTGGTATTAGACCAGGATGTTGCTCCCGGAGCATTTACGGTAACATTACCGAGAGGCTTTGATTTCTCTGTTCCCGGAGACTACCGGCTTGATATTTCTTTGGGATTAAATAGTGATGTGTACACTTCAACATATACTGATTATCGTTTCACCAACCGTGTATATCAGAATAGTGATTTCGGAGTATCGGAAATTGTTGCCCCAACTTCCTCCTGCCATTTGGATGAGCAAACTCCTGTAACTGCAAATATATTTTTCAATGTTTGTGACCAAACAGAACCCGGTGATTCGGTGGTTATTTCTTTTACCATAAATGGAGCCAATAAAATTACCGAGGTTCTTGTACTCACCGAAGCCATGACATCGTCAGATACGATTGAATACACATTCACACAAGGGGGAGATTTTACCTTAGCAGCTAAAAACACGCTTCGTGTATTCACCGAAAACAGCAATGATTTGAATACTACCAATAATATCGCCACGAAAGAGGTCTATAAACCAAAATTCCTCAATCAAATTTCATCCGTCACTTTTGATCAAACGGGAGATCAAGATTATTTTTATGTAGACACCAATAGATACTCCAATGCTTATGCCTATACCCTACCCGACTATTCCGATAGAAGAGTACTCAAAATGACTGCGAAAGGAGATCCTATGGGATATATGAATAGTATAGAATTTCCTTCGGATGAGAATTTATGGGAATATAACAAAGAGATGGACAGTGAAGCCAATTTTTGTATTGATGCAACAGATTATCAGGAGTTTGCATTGGCATTTAATTTAAAACAAACTTCAGGAAAAGACACTTATGCGATGTTTCTTGAAGGGTCAATTCCGGATTCATATGATTTGAGCTATTCAAGTATGTTGAGATTATTAGTTGATAATGAGCCAATCACTGAAACTTTTATTCCAAATCTTGCATCGAATGATCCATTTCTACAAAAAGTGATAGACCTTACTCCTTACACAGGCGGTGTATTTATGCTTACCTTCCAATCCAAATGTCTGGCTGCGAATATGACCTATTATTTTCAGAACTTCATATTGGACAATGTATATATTGATAACATTGCCCTTTGGAGTAGTGTGGACATTCCTTGTCATCAATCGGGAGCAACCTATAACGGATATATCTATCCAAACCCGAATAATGGAAAATTCATCCTCAATATTGAAACTTCTGAAGCAGAAGAGGGACTTATTCTTATTTCCGACATTACCGGAAGAATGGTTTATCGGCAACCTTGTTACTTAAACGGGGGAATTCAAAGCATGGAAATAAATGCAGGACAACTTGAGACGGGAATTTATTTAATGGAAATGAGTACCCGCAAAGGCAAACTGGTTCATAAGATAGTGGTTCAGTAGAAAGTTGGAATTGAGGAAAAATAATCATAAGTTTTTGATAATCAAGTAGTCTATTTTATTTATTTGGGCGTGCCGGCCGTTGGCCGTCGGTGCCCGACTACAAGTCCGCAGCCGGTAGTCGTGTGTCCGCAATGCTGCAAAAAGAGCTTCCTCCGGTCGCTTTTTTGCAGCAGCGTCCACATCGCCTCCCGTCTTTACGGGCTTTCCGCCTAAGCACCTCACGCGGGGGGATGGCAAAGGTAAATTTTCAAATGAAAAATTGTCATAAGATGCAAATGTACACTTGGCATTTGTGGATTGTGAAGCTCCTACGAAGTATTTGAAGTAGTTCTATATTGTAATCGGATTATGACAAATGAGTTATTCGGAAAGACATGTTTCATTCGTGCATTCGTGGCAGTTACTGGTTATTGCCACGAAGTATTTTTGCCACGAATGCACGAATTATGTTTTGTTCATGGATTATTATTTCTTTTTATTGATGTTTGTTAGGATAGGTTTGGTGGGCGGCACGAGTAGTGATTGGGTATCAGTTATTCAATTTCTATTGTTGTCCGGTAAAAAATAAAAATAGAGAAAAAGCAATAAAAAGTGCTTGATAATCAAGTACACGATTTTGTTTTTCAAAAAGCAAGCCCCCCTAATCAAAAAGAACTATCTCTGCCACGAAGCACGTGCGTAGGCCGGGCAAAAAGGAGAGGCGGCGGTGAGATTTCAATGAAGAATCGTATCACCTACCCCGGCCTTCGGCGACGCTTCTGGTGTGCTGATTTACAAGTATTCTTGTCGCCAAAGTCCACCCCTTCCGCTCGCGGAAGGGGAACTTTCTTCGTCGCCAATGTTCTACAAACATGCCGGAAAATGACATCAAATCTTCATATCTCACATAACCACTCCATCATCTAACGACACGTAGTGAATGGCTAATTTGCAGTAAATTTTGTCGTCGGTTGCCACCAATCCTGCAAGCCGGAAGAGAATATTCTCTCGGCAAGCTCGCAAAGCATTGCCGACAGAGAACATTCCCCTTCCGCGAGCGGAAGGGGTGGACTTCGGCGACAAGAAAAACTTACAAATTAGCTAAATACCATGCGTCGCCGAAGGTCGGGGTAGGTACTATGATTCTTCATCGAAATCTCATCACTGCCAATCAGCCAAGCGGTTCTATCAAAACGAGGCGTCAAGACGCAAAGTTTTTGCCATCCGGCAGCGTGAGACGCTTAGGCGGAAAGCCCGTAAAGACGGAAGGCGATGTGGACGCTGTTGCAAAAGAGCGACCGGAGGAAGCTCCTTTTGCAGCATTGCGGACATACTACTACCGGCTGCGGACTTGTAGCCGGGCGCCGGCGGCGAAGCCGACACGCCCAAATAATCATCTGAAAAATAATGAAATTATTTGTCTTTTTCGAAATAATAGAGGGAAATTCCAAAATTGGCAATTCCTTTAACGTTATCGGAACGCATTCCTTGTCTGACTTCAAAACGATAAGTTCCCTTGGATGGGAAACGCACTTTGGGTTTGAGTAAAAAGCGATTATCTTTGAGTCTGCCCATTCCTTTGCCTGTCCATTTTCCATAAGGATCGCTCAAAATACATCCAAGGGTATCTTGAGCCGTAAATCCGTCAGGGAATTGAGTCTTCATAAAAACGTAAAAATTTTGGGTTTCAAAATCGACAGAATTTCGGATATTTACGTACATATTGTAATACTGAAGCGTATCTTCGATTTGAATTTCATAAGTAAGCACGTCATTAATATTCCAAGTTTCATTTTCTATAGGGTCAATCTTTTCATAAAAGACTTTACTTCCGCATGCAGAAAAGAAAAGTGAAAATATAAGTACGAGAGAGGGTATAATTAGGACTTTTTTATTCATCTTTATTTAAAAATAATAATGCGGAATTCTTCTTTTCCTTTTTTAAATTTAGCAGTTTTAGCTCTTGCGACACAATCGGCTTGAATTTTGGAATTGGTAATGGTGGTTGGGAATTTGCTATTACTGATTATTCTGGCTTCTAAAACATTTCCTGCTTCATTGACATGGACTTCAACATACACAACTCCATTTTCATTTTCTATTTCCAAATTGGGCATATAGGTATAACCGCGAGGTCCTGTGCCATAACCAATATTTCCACCGCTACCACCACCTTCGCCCGGACCGAATCCGGAACCTTT
>CAZWCI010000015.1:0-4415 GCA_964632815.1 uncultured Lentimicrobiaceae bacterium
AATATGGTTACTGGGGTTTGAAATAATGAAATGGTGTGCTGCACCTTTGAATTTATCCATATTTCAGGTGCGTAGCACCGTCTCATCTGTAGCAAATAAAACACCCAGACAAATCTTCAAGGTGCAGCGCACCGTCTCATTATTATGATTTCCAAAAATCGAATTTGAAGAACACAAATTTCCTGAATTGGCGGCGAAGCCGACACGCCCTGATCAATAATCAAAATATTCGATGAAAACAGATATCGAAAATCGATGTAAAGGGGATTTTTATGCTCGCAACGATATAAAATAATATTGTATATTTGCCGCCATAATTGTAACTGCGTTGGTCTGACATTAGTGTTGTAACATTCAGAAAAACAATGTTATAGTTTTATAAATTTTTTTAATGAAACCTCAAATAAATATTTCCCGTCATGAAAAAATCACCGCTGTTTGTATTATCCATTTTAAGTATTTGCCTTATGATTGCCTGTAAATCTTCGCATGTTACCTCCACGTATATTGACAATGCTACCATACAAAATACGATAGACCAAATAGCGAAATCAACAACGCTGGAGCAGGATTTGATTGTTCGCGGGGTTCGCGGGACAGCCGGTCTTTGGACAAAAGAGGATGGCAGTAAAGAGGAGTTTACCGCTTTTTGTTTAAAGAATTTTTGTGCCACTAAAGAAGAAAAAGAGTTGCTGTTCACGAGGATTAGTACGCACCTCGAGACCATATTCGGACATCACAACCGCATCTCGATCGAGTTGTTGCGGCCTTTGCATGTGACGGGCTACGAAACACTGCCCATCGACGAACAATTTGGTGCTTACGACGGATTGTCTCATTTTGGGGAAGATATGTTTTCGAATAAAATCGCCTTTGTCATTACCCTTAATTTTCCCTTTTATTCCTTAGAAGAGAAAAATCAACATAGTGATGACTGGAGCGATTTGCAATGGGGCTATGCCAGACTCGGTGACCTTTTTACCGATCGGGTTCCTGCACAATATCTTCAAGAAATCAATAATGCCAACGCCGCAGCAGACCATTATATTTCCAATTACAATATATATATGGGAATGCTGGTGAATGAAAAAATGGA
Source organism: uncultured Lentimicrobiaceae bacterium (assembly GCA_964632815.1). Classification (GTDB taxonomy): domain Bacteria; phylum Bacteroidota; class Bacteroidia; order Bacteroidales; family WCHB1-69; genus DUOL01. The sequence continues at coordinate 1,097 of CAZWCI010000015.1, forward strand.
CACGTTGTTTCCCAAAAATATGAAACTCATTTCGCATTGGGGATTACGCGATGAATTAAAGTCGAACTATGCCGATAAAGCAAATGGTTTAGGCAAACAGGAATTGATTTATACCGTAATGCAACGCATTATAGACCAAACTATTCCGAATGAAGTCATTGATAAAAACAGTTATGTATGGGAACCCGTATCGAATAAACTCTATTTGAACAATCAGGTTCAGAAAAGCACTCCGGAAGAAAATAACCGATATAGCCATCTGTTGAATATTTACAAAGCCATGAAGGCCGCCGATAAGTACTATTATACCTATCCGACTTACATTTCCCGTAAATTTGATGAAGAGTTTGAAATATCGCAAAAAGAGACAGAAGCTCTGTTTAAAGAGTTGGTATCATCGCCGCAAGTAAAAAAGGTCGGCGCATTGATTGAAAAACGATTAGGAAGAAAACTAAGACCTTTTGATATATGGTATGACGGGTTCAAGGGACGCAGTGAAATTGCTCCGGAGCAATTAGATAAAATTGTGATGAAAAAATATCCTACCAAAGAAAAATTTGCTGCCGATTTGCCCAATATACTTGTAAAACTCGGATTTACAAAAGACATTGCTGCATTTATAACTAATCATGTGACTGTAGATGCCTCTGTTGGTGCAGGTCACGCATGGGAATCGAAGATGAAAAGCGATAATGCTATGTTGCGTACCCGAATCGGAGAAAATGGCATGGATTATAAAGGCTATAATATTGGAGTTCATGAATTCGGACATAACGTAGAGCAGACTATTTCCTTACATAACGTTCCCAATTACATGCTTGCCGGTGTTCCTAATACCGCATTTACCGAAGCATTGGCATTCATTTTTCAATCTAAAGATTTGGAACTTTTAGGATTGACGCAGGAAGATAAAACCACAGAATACTTAAATACATTGGATATTTTTTGGAGTTGTTATGAGATTATGGGCGTTTCGCTATTGGATATGAAAGTTTGGCAATGGATGTACGACCATCCGAATGCCACCGCCAACGATTTAAAAGAGGCCGTAATTGAACTTTCAAAAGAGATCTGGAATGAGTATTATGCACCGGTTTTCGGCATCAAAGACCAAACCATATTGGCCATTTACTCCCATAGCATTGATGCACCACTATATCTTTCGGCCTATCCTTTAGGATATCTCATTCACTATCAATTAAACAATTATCTCAAAGGAAAAGACTTCGGAAAAGAGGTTGAACGAATCTTCGCTTTGGGAAAACTAACACCGCAATTCTGGTTAAAGAAAGCCGTTGGCAGTGAATTGTCCTGCACCCCGTTGCTACAAGCGGCAGATCAGGCCGTGGAGCAAATGAGCAAGTAAGCAAAAGAAGTTTATCTTTATTCTAATATACGGCACCGCTGCTGTAATCTCTGTGAGCTCCCGTTACAGATTGAAGTACGTTGATTTCATCGTTCCAGCGAAGTAGTCCGAGAAAAGCAAAAATAATGGCCTCTTTAAAATTGACTGTTTCGAGGTCGGGAATCACAATTTTTTTGAGCGTACATTGTTGAATGGATTCTACCAAAAATGTATTCAGAGCGCCACCACCGGTCAGTAGCACCTGTTCTCCTTCGTGACACTCCAACACTTTTCCTATTTGAAACGCAATATGTTCGGTTACGGTTCTCAATTTATCGTCTACAGAACAGTTATATTTCTCCAAGAGAAGGGCAAAATGAGTATCATACCACTCTTTTCCCAATGATTTGGATGTTCCCTCTTTCCCGTAATATTCCAATTCGTTGAGTTCATTCCACAACACGACATTCCTATTTCCGGAACGTGCCCATTTTCCGTCTTGATCATACGGAGCACCTTTCTGTTCCGCAAGCGTATTCAGCGCCATATTGCACGGAGCAATATCAAAAGCCCTTCTTTGTCCGTTTTCGTTGTATGAGATATTGCAAAAGCCACCAAGATTGAGACAAAAGTCGTATTTCCCAAATAATAATTGATCTCCGATAGGCACCAACGGAGCACCTTGTCCTCCGAGTGCAACATCCATAGATCTAAAATCACAGACGGTCCTAATTCCTGTTTTGGCAGCCAATGCGGCACCATTTCCAATCTGAGTAGTAATTCCCAAGTCCGGCCGATGAAACACCGTATGACCATGAGAGGCCAGCAGCAATACTTTGCAGGGTGTTTTTTTCAAAAAGAGATTTACGGCATCCGCCATAAAATTTCCTAAATCAACATCGAGACGAGCCAATTCCCAACCGGACAATTCGGTTGCTTTGGATAATCTCGAACGTAAAACCGAAGGATAGGAAATCGTTACAGCCTTTTCGACCGTATAGTGCCACTGTTTGCCTTCTTTATTGAAATGGCACAATGCTAAGTCCAATCCATCAAGCGATGTTCCGGACATCATTCCTAAAACGGTATATTTACTCATAGTTACATATTAACGAACAATAATATCCTTTACAACAGGAAGTCCCACTGCTGCATTCAACTTATCAATCAAGGCAGTTCGCATTCCCATCAATTCAAATCTCAAAGAGGCATTGGTAAGACTCACATATAAAATTCCATTTTTCATAGATACGGAGCGCGTATGCTTGGCAATAAAGTCACCCATAACTTGATGCCAAAGATCCACAACAGTTCGTTCTTTAAATTGAGTCGTTTTGTTATTTTTCGATAAAAACGACTGAATCAATTCATTAATATTATATTGCGACATGGATAAAAATTGAAAAAAGTAAAGAATAAGTGACAAAAATACATAAAAAAAAGAGTCCTTTCTCAAAATTGTAATAAAATAGTCCAATTTTTCTGATAATTATCATTAGAAAAATAATTCTAACTTTGCGACATTAAAATTAACAATACAAAAGATAATGATACAATTAACATTGAAACGATTACGTAAAATACAATTATTTTGGGGCATTTTTATTGGGATTGGTGCTTATTTTGGTGCTTTTATGATGATTTTCGACCCCACAGGAACTACTTTTGGAATGGTTGAAATGCTTCCTAGTTTTCAAAAGTTGCCATTTGCTGAAATATTCTTTCAGATTTTTTTATTTCCCGGTATATCCTTGCTTATTGTTAATGGATTCACGAATACATTGTCGGTGATTTTAATTTTCCGCCATAATAAATATGGCGCTTTCTCAGGAATGATATGTGGAATAATACTTATGTTATGGATTAGCATTCAATTTTATATATTCCCATTAAATTTTATGTCAACGCTTTATTTTGTTTTTGGTATTCTGCAAGCCGTAAATGGGTGGATATATTTAAAACAATCTCGATTGG
>CAZWCI010000015.1:4515-20385 GCA_964632815.1 uncultured Lentimicrobiaceae bacterium
AGAAATGTACCTCAACCTTAAAGGCAAATTAGTTTCATTAGAGAGACCGATAATTATGGGAATTCTTAATTACACGGAAGACTCATTTTATTCGGGCAGCCGATTTACGGATGACGGAGCTGTTTTGAAACGGGTAGAGCAAATTTTAACGGAAGGGGGCACCATCATTGATTTGGGAGCGGTATCCACGAGACCGGGGGCAGTGGCACTGAGTGAAGAGATGGAGATGGAACGCATCAAACATACGGTCAACTTGATTATAAAAGCGTATCCGGAGGCCTTGATTTCCGTTGACACATGGCGTTCTTCCGTAGCTCACATTGCTGTTGGGGAAGGGGCTGCAATGATTAACGACATTTCGGGGGGTACTTTCGACGAAGAAATGGCTACAACCATGGGCAAGTTACAAGTACCATATTGCATGATGCACACTTCTGCTCCTCCCGAAATCATGCAACAGCACACCTCTTATTCAAATATTATTGCAGACTTGCTTCAATTTTTCGGAAAACAAATTGAAAAATTTACACATTCGGGAGTATCGGATATCATAATTGATCTGGGATTCGGGTTTGGAAAAACGTTGGAAGACAACTATCATCTGCTTCAAAATTTAAATGCATTTCAAATATTAGAACTACCCATATTGGTCGGGCTTTCCAGAAAATCAATGATATACAAACTCTTAAATACAAGTCCCGAAGAATCGCTCAATGGCACAACTGCCTTACATATCGTTGCCCTTCAAAACGGAGCTTCGATATTAAGGGTACATGATGTCGCTGCTGCCCGTGAAGTCCTCACCATTTTCAATCAATTACACCATAAGTAAAAAGACAAATATGAAAAAAAATATTATTACATTAATAATATGTTTACTTCCATTATGGGGATTCTCACAAATTCCATACGGAGGATATTATGATGACGCCGTGGGGAAACAACGGGAAGAATTAAAAGAGGCGTTGTATGAGATCATCAACAATAATACTATATTGGAATATTCCGCTTTATGGAACTACTTTATCCTCACTGATTCGAAACCGAACGGAAAAGTTTGGGACATATACTCTGACATTCCGAACGGAACTCCTTCCTATGAATATACTTTCGCGACAAACCAATGCGGAAACTATTCTGGGGAAGGAGATTGTTTTAATCGCGAACATTCCATTCCGAACAGTTGGTTTGGGGGAGAGCAATATCCGATGTATTCGGATCTGTTTCACTTATATCCAACAGATGGATGGGTTAACAACAAAAGGAGCAATTATCCTTATGGAGAAGTGGAGAGTGCCAATTGGACAAGTACAAACGGTTCCAAATTAGGATCTTGCAGTTATCCCGGGTACACAGGGATTGTTTTTGAACCCATCGATGAATATAAGGGTGATTTAGCGAGAACCTATTTTTATATGAGTGTTCGTTACCAAAATATTAATTTAGGACAATCAAGTTCGTCTGTATTTTCAGGAGCAGATTTGGATTCCTGGGCGCTTTCATTATTTATGGAATGGCATTTTGCCGATACAGTCAGTGCAAAAGAGATAGCTAGAAACGAAAGAATATATACCATACAGAATAATCGAAATCCGTTCATAGATTACCCTGAATTGGCAAGTTATTTATGGGGTAACGACACAACTAATATTTTTGCCCCGTATATTGTCAGTGACATCAAAGATTATCAACCGAAAATTACACAATTATTCCCCAATCCGGCACATGAACAAATCAACCTTTTATTCACAGATGCCATAGATGGAAAAATTCAGATTACAGATATGGTTGGGCGGATTGTGATGACCTATTTCATTGAAAGGAGTAAGGAGTTTTCAATCAATATTTCCGGACTTCCATCCGGAGTATACACCCTCTTCTTGGAAGGGAAAGAAGGAAAAGAAATAAAAAAATTCGTTATATGGTAAAACAGCCTTTGTTGAGGATTACAAAAAAGTTTACTTTTGAGATGGCACATGCCATCATGGGATATCCCGGTAAATGCAGTCAGATTCATGGTCATTCATATAAGTTAAGCGTTACCGTAATTGGTCAAATTTGCGACAAAGATTCCGGTATGGTTATTGATTTTAAGATGTTAAAAGATTTGATTACAGATACAATCATCACTCCTTACGATCACAAATTTGTAATTAAAGACACCGACGAAGGACGGGAATTAGCAGTTCAGATGGAAAAGGTTGGACAGAAAGTTTCTCTTTGTCCCTTTCCCCCTACGACAGAGAACCTATTGCTTCATTTTGTAGATAAAATTAAAACCGTTTTACCCGAACATATTAATTTACATTCGGTTTTATTACAAGAGACAGAAAATTCTTATGCGGAATGGTATCATGAAGATCAACTTTAAACTTCATGAATAAGTAAGAATAGATAAAAAATAACATTCAAATATATATTTTTAAAAATAGCATTGAATTATAAAAATAAAATTGTATATTTGTCGGCTTTTTAAAATGTAAATTTGGAGTAAAAAATAACTACAGATAAATCTATTTATCATATTGGTTTACAAAAAATTACAAGTATAAAAGGGTTGGAATAAGGAAGATGAAGAGGTTATTTTTATATGAAAAAATGGAATCAAAAGTTTCCATATATCAGTTAAATAAGAAAGAAATTATTATTTCCACCAAGAAATAAACAAGAAAAATATCAGAAAATGAAAATAGTAAATTATTTTAAAGAAACTTATGATGAATTGGTACATAAAGTATCATGGCCATCAGCAAAAGACCTTCAGAATAGTGTTGTAGTAGTATCCATTGCTTCCCTAATCATAGCACTTGTAGTGTTTTTGATGGATTTACTATTCAATGCGGGAATGGGATTATTATTCCCGGCTGTTTAATTTTCCGGTATGAATTTAGTAATTAACTCCGTCAACAATCTTTAAGCATGGCAGAACTTGAAAAAAAGTGGTATGTTATCCGAACGGTGACCGGAACAGAAAAGAAAGTGAAGCAGAACATTGAGAATGAGGTAGAAGCTTCATTTATCAAAGATTTTGTTTCACGGGTTTTAGTTCCCTCGGAAAAGATATACCAGATTAGAAATGGAAAGAAAATCAGTAAAGAGACGACACTTTTTCCGGGCTACATTTTTGTAGAAGCAATTATGTTGGAAAAGGTAATTTCGATACTGCAGGGAGTTCCGGGAGTATTAGGCTTTGTAGGATGTAAGAAAAAGACTGATCCTCCGGTAGCGTTACGTCAAGCAGAAGTAACTCGTATGCTTGGAAAAGTGGATGAGTTGCTGGAACAGGATGAAACGTTTGCACCGCTTTTCATTGTAGGAGAAGAAATTAAAGTTATTGACGGTCCTTTCAACACTTTTAACGGAGTAATCGAAGAGATTAACACCGAAAAGAAGAAGCTGAAAGTTATGGTGAAAATTTTCGGGCGAAAGACTCCTCTTGAGTTGAGTTTTTTGCAAGTTGAAAAGGTTTAATAACTAAGTTCGTTTTTTAAAATCGTTACACAAATTAAAAACATTAAACAAGATGGCAAAAGAAGTAGCAGGACTTATTAAGTTACAAATCAAGGGAGGTGCTGCTAATCCATCTCCGCCTGTAGGACCTGCTTTAGGTTCTAAAGGTGTGAACATTATGGAATTTTGTAAACAGTTTAATGCACGTACACAAGACCTTGCAGGGAAAGTGATACCGGTCATTATTACGGTTTACAAAGATAAATCATTTGATTTTATCACCAAAACACCTCCGGTTGCAGTTCAGTTAATGGAAGCAACCAAAATTCAAAAGGGGTCAGCCGAACCCAACAAGACGAAGATCGCCACAGTTACCTGGGATCAGGTTCGTACGATTGCTGAAAGCAAGATGAATGACCTGAACTGTTTTAATGTAGAGCCAGCAATGAGCATGGTAGCAGGAACAGCCAGAAGCATGGGAATCATCGTTAAAGGTGGAGTAAATCCTTTTGAAAATTAATTAATAACAGTAATAACACAAAGATCAAAATGGCTAAAATATCAAAAAAACGCAAAGAAGCTTTTGCTAAATTTGATAAGACCAAAATTTACCCTTTGAACGAAGCTGTTCAATTAGTGAAAGAGATTACCTACACGAAATTCAATTCTTCATTTGATATTGACGTTCGTTTAGGAGTTGACCCTCGTAAAGCCAATCAAATGGTACGTGGTGTCGTAACCCTTCCACACGGAACAGGAAAAGAGGTTAGAGTATTGGCACTCTGTACTCCTGACAAGGAGGATGAAGCAAAAGCAGCCGGCGCTGATTATGTAGGATTAGACGAATATGTCGAAAAAATCAAAAAAGGATGGACCGACATAGATGTAATAATCACCATGCCCAGCGTAATGCCGAAAATTGGTGCGTTAGGAAAAATATTAGGTCCTCGCGGCTTAATGCCTAATCCCAAAGCAGGTACGGTTACTATGGATGTTGGCAAAGCAGTTACTGATGTAAAAGCCGGTAAAATTGATTTTAAAGTTGACAAATATGGTATTATTCATACCGGTATCGGGAAAGTAAACTTTACCCCCGAACAATTGATGGATAATGTTAAAGAAATGATGTCAACAATTATCAAATTAAAACCGACTTCCGCAAAAGGAACTTATATCAAAAGTATTTTCTTTTCCAGTACCATGAGTCCCGGGGTGCAAGTTGATCCCAAATCAGTTACAGTATAAATTTAAAGCTAAATTAGTATGAAACTAGAACAAAAAAGTCAAATTATTGACGCAATTGCAAAGGATTTAGCTGAGTATTCTAATGTATATGTAACAGATATTTCCGGATTTACAGTAGAAACCGTAAACCAACTGAGAAGATTGTGCTTCCGTAAAGACGTTAAAATTAAGGTAGTAAAAAACACTCTCTTAAAACGCGCCATGGAACAATCCGAAGTTGATTTTTCGGAACTTTATCCGGCATTAGAAGGTAGCACTTCCATAATGCTATCCAACACAGGCAATGCTCCTGCAAAATTAATAAAGGAATTTAGAGTAAAAAACAAAAAACCTTTAATAAAAGCTGCATTTATAGAAGAGTGTGCCTATTTTGGAGATGATCAACTCGAAGCACTTTGCAACATCAAATCAAGAGAAGAACTTATCGGAGATATTATTGGATTATTACAATCTCCCGCTAAGAACGTTGTATCAGCTCTTCAATCGAGCGGCGGCAAATTAGCAGGTATCGTAAAAACATTATCCGAAAAGGAATAAGTAAACATTAAAAACAATTAATCAAAGTAATTAACCATTTAAAAAATTATAATCATGGCAGATTTAAAAGCATTTGCAGAACAATTAGTTAATTTAACTGTTAAAGAAGTTAACGAATTAGCAAAAATATTAAAAGATGAATACGGTATCGAACCCGCAGCTGCAGCAGTAGCAGTAGCAGGCCCGGCAGCAGCAGCTGAACAAGTTGAAGAAAAAACCGAATTTGACGTAATCCTTAAATCAGCTGGTGCAAGCAAATTGGCTGTTGTAAAATTAGTTAAGGAATTAACCAGCCTCGGACTGAAAGAAGCTAAAGAATTAGTAGATTCAGCTCCTCAACCGGTAAAAGAAGGTATCTCCAAAGATGAAGCAGAAGGTCTGAAAAAATCATTGGAAGAAGCCGGTGCCGAAATTGAAATTAAATAATAAAATATTCAACGGAACAATAGCGTACAACACTTCCATAGCAATATGGAAGTCTTGTACCTTTTGTTATTTTATAGTGTTTTTCAATTCTCCTCTCCTCTTAAGGGCACCTTCTAATTATTAAACGTACGATTCCCCCCCTTTTATTTAGCGAACCTATTAAAAAATAAGAACCTTGGCAACAAAAAATAATAAAAGATATAGTTTTGCAACCACAAAACCATCCGAATATCCGGATTTTTTAGATATCCAAATTAAATCATTTCAGGAATTTTTCCAAATAGATACAACTGCCGAACGTAGAAGCAGTGAAGGACTATATAAAGTATTTGCGGAGAATTTTCCTATTATGGACGCTCGCAATAGTTTTGTCCTTGAATTCCTGGATTATTATATCGATGCACCACGCTACTCTATGGATGAATGCATTGAAAGAGGATTAACCTATAGTGTTCCTTTGAAAGCTAAAATGAAATTGTCATGCAACGATTTAGACCATGAGGATTTTGATGAAGCAGTCATTCAAGATGTCTATTTGGGTATGGCCCCCTATATGACTCCTCGCGGAACATTTATTATTAATGGTGCCGAAAGAGTAATTGTTTCCCAATTGCATCGTTCTCCGGGTGTCTTTTTTGGTTCTTCATTCCATTCTAACGGATCGCAATTATATTCCGCAAGAATTATTCCTTTTAAAGGATCTTGGATGGAGTTTACTACCGATATAAACAACGTTATGTATGCTTATATCGATAGAAAAAAGAAATTACCTGTTACTACCCTGCTTAGAGCTATCGGTTATGAAACCGATAAAGACATTCTTGATATTTTTAATATCGCTCAAGAGGTTAAAGCAACTAAAGCAAACTTGAAAAAATATATCGGTGAGAAAATTGCCGCTCGCGTCGTAAAAACATGGAATGAAGATTTCGTAGATGAAGAAACCGGCGAAGTGGTAAATATTGAACGTACCGAAGTTCTCATCGAACGTGAAACTTTCCTTGAAGAGAAACATATCAGTCTGATTACAGACGCCAATATAAAAACAGTCTTGTTCCATAAACAAGATGAAAAACAAACAGATTATTCTATTATTTTCAATACGTTGCAAAAAGATCCGACCAATTCGGAAAAACAAGCTATTGAATATATCTATCTGCAATTAAGAAACGCCGCTGCTCCCGACGAAGATACTGCTAGATCCGCTTTAGAAAAATTATTCTTTTCGGATAAACGATATGACCTCGGAGAAGTTGGACGTTATCGTATTAATAAGAAATTAGATCTTAATATTCCTGCAAAAACAGGAGTTCTTACAAAAGAAGATATTATCTCTATTATTCGATATTTAGTTGAATTAATTAATTCCAAAACGGATGTCGATGATATTGACCACTTAAGTAATCGTAGAATCAGAACTGTAGGAGAACAACTCTATAACCAATTTGGTGTAGGACTTGCTCGTATGTCACGTACTATTCGCGAAAAAATGAATGTCCGCACCAATGAAGTATTTGGCCCTGTTGACCTTATCAACGCCAAAACACTTTCTTCTGTTATCAATTCATTTTTTGGGACCAATCAGTTGTCTCAATTCATGGATCAGACCAATCCTCTTTCTGAAATTACACATAAACGTAGAATTTCAGCATTAGGACCCGGAGGTTTGTCAAGAGAACGTGCAGGATTTGAAGTTCGTGACGTTCACTACACACACTATGGTCGTCTCTGTACAATTGAAACACCTGAAGGACCGAACATCGGATTAATTTCATCTCTTTGCGTATTTGCAAAAATAGATAAACTCGGATTTATTGAAACACCTTATCGTAAAGTAATAAACGGTGTTGTACAACTTGAGGAAGCTCCTGTTTATCTTAGTGCCGAAGAGGAAGAAAATAAATCAATCGCACAAGCCAACACCCCAATTGACGAAAAAGGTTTATTAATTGGTGACGAAATTAAAGCTCGTAGATTGGCCGATTATCCTATTCTTTCAAAAAATGAAGTTGACTTAATCGATATTGCGCCGAATCAGATTGCCTCTATTGCAGCTTCCTTAATTCCATTCTTGGAAAATGACGATGCAAACCGTGCGTTAATGGGATCTAACATGATGCGACAAGCTGTTCCATTATTAAACCCCGAAGCACCAATCGTAGGTACCGGTCTTGAAGCTCAAGTAGCAATTGACTCCCGAGTGTTGCTTCGCGCTGAAGGTAGCGGTATAGTTGAATTTGTAGATGCACAACAAATTATCATCAAATACGACAGAACCGAATACGAAAACTTAGTGCGTTTTGATTCTAATATTAAGACTTATTATCTCCAGAAATTTAGAAGAACTAATCAAAATACATGTATCAACCTAACCCCGATTGTAAAAAGAGGACAACGTGTACAAAAGGGTGATGTGCTTACTGAAGGTTATGGCACAAAAGAAGGCGAATTGGCATTAGGAAGAAATTTGAGAGTTGCATATATGCCTTGGAAAGGATATAACTTTGAAGATGCCATCGTGATTTCAGAAAAAGTGGTAAACGAAGATATCTTTACCTCAATTCATATAGAAGAATTTACTCTCGAAGTTCGTGATACTAAACGCGGTATCGAAGAATTAACTAATGATATTCCGAATGTTTCCTCAGAAGCAACTAAAGATTTGAGAGAAGATGGTTTAATCAGAATCGGAGCTGAAGTTAATGAAGGAGATATTCTGATTGGTAAAATTACCCCTAAAGGAGAATCTTATCCTACACCTGAAGAAAAATTACTCCGTGCAATCTTTGGAGATAAAGCAGGTGATGTGAAAGACGCCTCTTTGAAAGCACCCCCATCAATGAAAGGGGTTGTTATCGGAGCTAAATCTATGTCCCGATTGATTAAAGACAGAAAATCAAAATCAAAGGACAAAGATATTGTTAAAGAAATTGACGCTGCTTATAATAAAAAATTGGCAGTCCTCAAAGATGCAATTGTATCCAAATTATATAAACTTCTTGAAGGAAAAATAGCACATAACATTTACGACAACGCTAAGAATGTCGTAATTCAAAAAGGAGCTAAATTCTCACAAAAATTATTGGGAACAATCAATTATTCCACAATTGCCGTATCAAAATGGACCAACGATAATAAAATCAATAGTTGCGTTGCTGAAATTATCAAAAATTATCTTGTTGAGGAACGTGAACTGATGGCTAAGATGATTCGTGAAAAATTTGACGCAACCATTGGTAGTGAACTTCCCAATGGCATTGTCCAAATGGCTAAAGTTTATGTTGCTAACAAACGTAAACTAAAAGTCGGAGACAAAATGGCCGGTCGCCACGGAAACAAAGGGATTGTTGCTAAAGTAGTAAGAGCTGAAGATATGCCATTCTTGGCAGACGGAACTCCTGTGGATATTGTTCTGAATCCATTGGGTGTACCTTCTCGTATGAACTTAGGACAGATTTACGAGGCTATTTTAGGCTGGGCAGGCAAAGAGTTGGGACTAAAATTTGCTACTCCTATCTTTGATGGAGCTACTAACGAACAGATAAATGAACTTTTATCTAAAGCTAATTTACCTGAAAACGGTAGTATAGAATTGTATGATGGCGGAACTGGTGAAAAGTTCCACCAAAAAGTTACTGTTGGGTATACATATATGATTAAATTGCATCACATGGTTGATGATAAAATGCATGCCCGTTCTATAGGACCTTATTCCTTAATTACGCAGCAACCTCTCGGTGGTAAAGCTCAATTCGGGGGACAACGTTTCGGGGAAATGGAAGTATGGGCAATCGAAGCATTCGGTGCAGCAAATATACTTCAAGAAATCCTGACTGTTAAATCAGACGATGTCATCGGCAGAGCTAAAGCATATGAAGCCATTGTGAAAGGCGATAATATGCCGGTTCCGGGATTGCCCGAATCGTTCAACGTTTTAGTGAACGAATTACGAGGATTATCGCTGGATATTAAGTTTGATTAATCATTTTATAAGAACCTTTTTAATTTTTAAAATATATGGCTTTCAGAAAAGACAGTAATACAAGAAAAGAGTTTTCAAACATCACCATTAGCTTGGCATCACCCGAATCAATTTTGGAGCAATCCAAAGGGGAAGTGTTGAAGCCTGAAACCATCAATTATAGGACATATAAGCCCGAACGCGACGGATTGTTTTGTGAAAAAATCTTCGGGCCTGTGAAAGATTGGGAATGTCATTGCGGAAAATACAAACGAATTCGTTATAAAGGTATCGTTTGTGACCGTTGTGGTGTTGAAGTAACCGAAAGAAAGGTTAGAAGAGAAAGAATGGGACATATTCAATTGGTCGTTCCGGTTGCCCATATCTGGTTCTTTAAAACACTCCCTAATAAAATTGGAGCATTGCTTGGACTTACTTCAAAATTAATTGATTCTATCATTTATTACGAAAAATATGTCGTAATTCAAGCCGGTTTGGCTGAATCTGAAAAAGTAACTAGACTAACTTTGCTTACTGAAGAAGAATATTTTGAAGTTCTTGATTCTCTTCCTGCAGAAAATAGGATGCTAGATGATTCAGATCCCAATAAGTTTATTGCTAAAATGGGAGCAGAGGCATTGTACGACCTATTATCTCAAATAGACCTCGATAAAGAATCCTATGCTTTAAGAGATCGCGCTAATACGGAGACTTCTCAACAACGGAAACAAGATATTCTAAAAAGATTACAAGTTTATGAATCTTTCAGAGATAGTCGTAAAAGAGCTATAAATAAACCGGAATGGATGATTATTAAAATTATCCCTGTAATACCACCCGATTTACGCCCACTCGTTCCATTGGATGGTGGTCGCTTTGCTACTTCCGATTTGAATGATCTCTATCGTAGAGTAATCATAAGAAATAATCGTCTCAAAAGATTGATTCAAATTAAAGCTCCTGATGTGATTATGCGTAATGAAAAACGTATGTTACAAGAAGCTGTTGATTCTTTGTTTGATAATTCAAGAAAAGCCAATGCGGTTAAGACTGAATCTAATAGAGCCCTCAAATCACTATCCGATAGTTTAAAAGGAAAACAAGGTCGATTCCGTCAGAATCTTCTTGGAAAACGTGTAGACTATTCAGGACGTTCTGTAATTGTTGTAGGACCTGAATTGCATTTGAATGAATGTGGTTTGCCAAAAGATATGGCTGCTGAACTTTTCAAACCTTTCGTTATCAGAAAAATATTGGAAAGAGGAATTGTAAAAACTGTTAAATCTGCTAAAAAAATTGTTGATAGAAAAGATCCTGTTGTATGGGATATTCTTGAAAACATTCTTAAAGGACACCCTGTTATGCTAAACCGTGCTCCTACCCTACACCGTCTCGGGATTCAAGCTTTCCAACCAAAATTGGTAGAAGGAAAAGCTATCCGTTTACATCCTCTCTGTTGTACAGCTTTTAACGCTGACTTTGACGGAGACCAAATGGCAGTACATGTACCCCTTGGAAATGCCGCAGTCCTTGAAGCTCAAATGTTGATGCTGGCATCACATAATATTTTAAATCCTGCAAATGGAGCGCCAATTACCGTTCCTTCTCAAGACATGGTTCTCGGCCTCTATTATATTACGAAAGGATTAAAATCAACTGATGAATTTAAAGTTCCTGGAGAAAATAAAGTTTTTTATTCCCCCGAAGAAGTAATCATTGCCTATAATGAAAAGAAAGTGCATCTTAATGCATATATCAAATGTAAAGTTAACTTAAAAGGTGACGGCAATTTGGTATTAACCGAAACTACCGTAGGAAGAGTATTGTTCAATCAGGTTGTTCCTTCCAATTTTGGATATATCAACGAAATTTTGACAAAAAAATCACTACGTGATATTATCGGTTCTGTATTGGTAAAATCAGGAAATGCAGCAACTGCAAAATTCCTTGATGATATTATGGGATTAGGATTCCGAATGGCTTTTGAAGGAGGTCTTTCATTTAATTTAGGAGATGTCTTAATTCCTGAAGAAAAAGAAAAGCTCATTAACAAAGCAAATGACGAAATTAATGCAATTAAAAATAGTTATTTAGAAGGATGGATTACTCCTACGGAAAGATATAACCAAGTAATTGATGTTTGGTCTCATACAAACCGCAAATTGAGTGATATCCTTATGAAAAAGGTTGCTGAAGATAGACAAGGGTTTAATCCTGTTTATATGATGCTTCACTCTGGAGCTCGTGGATCTAAAGAACAGATTCGTCAGCTTGCAGGTATGCGTGGATTGATGGCTAAACCAACAAAAGCCGGTTCAACAGGCGGTGAAATTATTGAAAATCCTATTTTATCAAACTTCAAAGAAGGACTTTCCGTTTTGGAATACTTTATCTCAACTCATGGTGCTCGTAAAGGGTTGGCCGATACAGCATTAAAAACTGCAGATGCCGGTTACCTAACACGTCGACTTGTTGATGTTTCACACGATGTGATTATTTCTGAAGAAGACTGTGGTACATTGAGAGGAATGACTATTTCTGCACTTAAGAAAAATGAAGAAGTAATGGAGTCTCTCTACGACAGATTATTGGGAAGAGTAACGCTTCATGATATTTATCATCCAAGTTCAGGAGAATTAATTGCGAAAGCAGGAGAAGAATTAAATGAAAGATTGTGTAGAATTATTGAAGATTCTCCAATAGAAGAAGTTGAAATCCGTTCGGTTCCGACTTGTGAATCCAAACAAGGAGTATGTCAAAAATGTTATGGTCGTAATCTTGCAACAGGTAAAATAGTTCAAATTGGTGAAGCAGTTGGCGTTATTGCAGCTCAATCCATTGGGGAACCTGGTACTCAGTTGACATTAAGAACATTCCACGTCGGTGGGGTTGCTGGTAATATTGCCGCAAACAGCCGCATCGTAGCTAAATATGATGGTGTTTTGAGCATTGATGAACTTAGAGCTCTTGAAAAAGTAGACGCCAATGGACAAACTTATTATAAGGTTATCGGACGTTCTGCTGAAATGAAAATCATTGATTTAAAAACTTCAATTGCACTTTCTTCTGCAAATATACCATACGGAGCTAATTTATACTTTAAACACGGAGATCAAGTTAAAGTTAAAGACTTGATTTCAGATTGGGATCCTTTTAATGCCCTAATCCTTTCCGACGTTCCGGGAAAAGTAGAATATCGTGATATTATTGAAGGGGTTACTTATCGTGTAGAAACGGACGAACAAACTGATACTCATGATAAAGTAATTGTGGAAAGCCGTCTCAAAACTAAGAACCCGAGTATTTTAATTGTCGATAATGACGGAAATTTAATTAAGAACTTTGACCTTCCCGTTGGCGCACGTTTAACAGTATCAGAAGGACAAATGATACAATCCGGAGAAATCTTGGTTAAAATACCTCGTTCCTTCGGTAAAACAAGTGACATTACAGGTGGTTTACCTCGAGTAACAGAACTCTTTGAAGCAAGAAACCCCTCCGATCCCGCTATCGTTGCTGAAATTGACGGAGTTATCTCTTTTGAAAAGAAACTTAAACGTGGTAATAGATCTGTGAAAATTACCTCAAGAACCGGTGAAGAAAAAACATATCTTATTCCTACTGCTAAACAGATTTTGGCACAAGAAAATGACTTTGTAAAAGCCGGAACACCTCTTTCCGAAGGTGCTCTTACTCCATCTGACATTCTCTCTATCAAAGGACCTATGAAAGTACAAGAATATATCGTGAATGAAATTCAGGATGTATATCGTAATCAAGGGGTTAAAATTAATGACAAACATTTTGAAGTAATTGTTCGTCAGATGATGAGAAAGATGGAAATTGAAGATCCGGGTGATACGAAATTCTTACAAGGGGAATTAGTTAATAAAATTGATTTCCAAGAAGAAAATGATTCAATTTGGGATAAAAAAGTTATTATTGATGAAGGAGATTCTACTGAATATATGAGAGGACAAATCATCAATGCTAAAAAACTCAGAGACGAAAACTCACTTCTCAAACGTAGAGACCTTAAACCTATCCAAGTAAGAGATCCAAGACCTGCAACTGGAAAACCGATTCTTCAGGGGATTACAAGGGCTTCACTCCAAACACGCAGTTTCTTCTCCGCCGCTTCATTCCAAGAAACAACAAAAGTATTGACCGAAGCAGCAATTAACGCAAAAATGGATACTTTATCCGGAATGAAAGAAAATGTTATTGTAGGCCATTTGATTCCTGCCGGAACAGGACTGAAGAAATACCAAAATATTTTGGTTGGTTCTATGAAAGAATATGAAAGCCTTATGGCTTCCAAAGAATAAGTATTTTAACCATATAGAAGGGGCAAATGCTCCTTCTATATTTTAAATTTATACAGGATGCAAGAACAAAAAATTGAAATTAATATTAAAGAGGAAATTGCCCACGGCATCTATTCCAATTTAGCCATTATTACCCATTCCAATGTTGAATTTATCGTAGACTTTGTCTCCGTAATGCCAGGAATACAAAAGGGTGAAGTTCGCTCCCGTATCATCCTTACCCCCCAAAATGCAAAACGTCTCCTCCATGCACTCGGAGATAACCTCAGAAAATTTGAAGACCAAAACGGCGAAATTAAAGAAATTGCCCACGAAAATATTCCCATTATTACCAATAACGGAGGTTTAGCTTAGGCTTAATTTATTTTTAATGATAGATCGTACCTGGACCCTCTTTCTTGATCGTGACGGTATCGTGAACGAAAGAATTGTTGGGGGATATGTTAAAGATTTTAATCAATTTGTTTTGAAAAGCGATTTTCTTGAAGCAATGCCTAAGTTAAATTCTCTTTTCGGAAAAGTAATTATTGTAACTAATCAACAAGGAGTTGGAAAAGGATTGGTCTCATTGAATGAAGTTAATATAATCCATGACTCATTACTAAAAAAGCTATCCTTACAATCTATCCATATAGATAAAATATACGTTTGTCCCCATTTAGCAGAATTACATTGCAATTGCAGAAAACCTGAAATCGGAATGGGTTTACGTGCTCAAGAAGATTTCCCGGATATCACATTTGCAAAATCTGTTATGATTGGCGACGCTCTTTCAGATTTAATATTCGGAAAACGTTTAAAAATGAAAACAGTTTTTATTCCGGAATTAAATGGTCCTATTCCTAGTGAAGTTTTTAATTATGCCGATTATATTTGCAATAATTTGGTCGATTTTTATAAATTAATAGAATAATGGGAACTAAAATACTCTTTTGGCTTATTTTTTATCCCCTCTCTTTACTTCCATTGAGACTGCTATATGCAATTGCTTACATATTCTATTTAATTAGTCATTACTTAATTAAATACAGAAGAAAAGTAATTACCGATAATTTACGACACTCCTTTTCTGAAAAGAGCATTAAAGAAATTGCCGAATTAAGAAGATTATTTTATCATCATCTTGCTCATATTGCAGCAGAAATGATGAAAATGCTTACAATAAGCCAAAAAGAACTTAAAAAAAGATATTATTGCACCAATCCTGAATTGGTAAATCATTATTTTGAACAGGGAAAAAGTGTCATCCTCATGTCAAGTCACTACAATAATTGGGAATGGATGGTACTAAGTATTGATAATCTGTTTAAACATCATGGAATTGGTGTCGGAAAGCCTAATTCGAATAAAGTATTTGAGAAACTGATTAATAAAGCCCGAACTCGCTATGGAACAGAGGTAGTATTTGCGGACACCGTGCGGGCAACTTTTGAACATTATGAATTTAATGGTCCACCTGCTGCCTACATGATGCTTAGCGACCAATCTCCGGCAAACCCCAATAAATCTTATAAAACATTATTCCTTAATCAACCTTCTGCCATTCTATTCGGAAGTGAGTATTTTGCAAAAAAATATAACCTTCCTGTGCTCTATTATCGCGTTATAAAAGATAAACCCGGCTACTATCGTATTGAAGTTGAACTAATAAGTGAATCTCCAAACGAAACAAAATATGGTGAAATTACGGAAAAATATATCCAACTTCTTGAAGATACGATTCGTCAACAACCCGAATATTGGTTATGGAGCCATAAAAGATGGAAACATAAAGTAGAACTTGATTCATAATTAACTATGAAAATTCCAAATGATTCTACTCGTAGTTTTATTCAACTACACAAACATGATAACATTCATCATTTAGCCTTACAAAACGAACGTTTTCCGGATGTTGATATGGATTTGGCACTTCGTCAAATT
>CAZWCI010000016.1:0-20127 GCA_964632815.1 uncultured Lentimicrobiaceae bacterium
AAAAGGAGCTACGGTAATAGGGATTTGTAATGTCGTGGGCTCTTCTATGGCACGGGCAACTCATGCCGGTTCTTATACTCATGCCGGGCCTGAAATAGGAGTAGCTTCCACCAAAGCATTCACTGCTCAAGTAACGGTTTTAACCCTCATGGCACTGAGCTTGGCTCGAAAAAAAGGACAAATATCTCTTTCAAGATATCATCAATTGATATATGACTTAGAGTCTATTCCGAATAAAATAGATCTGATTTTAAACCAAAATGAAAAAATAAAAGAGATTGCTAAATATTTTATAGGGAAGAATAATGCAATCTATCTTGGACGTGGAGTTAACTTCCCGGTAGCTCTTGAAGGAGCATTGAAATTAAAAGAAATTTCTTATATTCATGCGGAAGGATATCCGGCTGCGGAAATGAAACATGGGCCAATTGCTCTGATTGATGAAGAGATGCCGGTAGTCGTTTTGGCTACAGAACAGGAAACCTACGAAAAAGTGGTAAGTAATATTCAGGAAGTTATTGCCAGAAAAGGAAAGATATTCTCTGTTGTAACTGAAGGAGATAGTAGTGTAAAGAATATGTCGGATTATAGTATTGAAATTCCAAAAACGGAAGAGTTGCTCACACCTTTGGTCGCTTCTATCCCTTTACAATTACTAGCATATCATGTGGCACTCCTTCGCGGATGTGATGTTGATAAACCGAGAAATTTAGCTAAGTCTGTTTCAGTTGAATAATTAATCAAGTCCGAAAGCAAAATAACCATTTTTTTTCTCCATTAAAAATTCTAAATCAGGATTAAATCTAATCATTCCGTTTTTATTGTCATTACCGGGTTGCATTATGGTAATACTTCTAATCGTATATTGTTTGAATAAAAATGAAACTAAATCCTGTTTATGAATCTCATCTCCCAACCATTCATAAACAGTAAGTCTATTATCATAAATTGAATAAAAGCCAATTCCTGAGATTGTAAAGTTAGATTGGATTTTGAAAAAATAGGATTGTTTTCCGGTCATTTCTTTTTCCATCAACAAAAAATGGGTTTCATCCCAATGAATTGCTCCATCTTGAAGAAGAAGTTTTTGGCGAATTTGTGAATATTCTTTCCCATTGATAAAAGAAAAGGAAGATAAAAGAGAAGTAGTTGCTGCTATTTGACTCGGTTTATAATGCTCAATTGTTTTATAAAAAAAAGTAGTAAAGTTATTGTTTCCATAAAAATAATATAATGATTCATTCGCCGGAAGCAGAAAAATCCCGGCTTCATTTCGGGTACATGCAATTTTATAAGCTTCTTCCAAAATTTCTTTCATATATCCATTTCCTCGATATTCAGGTTTTGTAGCACATGCGTATAAATAGGTGATAGGATATTGATTATTATCTATTTGGATATGAGCAGACAATAAAAAAGCACAAGAAACGATTTCGCCATCAATTTCATATATTAATGCGTTATTTTCATATTTATAATTAAAGAAGAGATTAATAAAAGAATCGTGGTCTCCAAAAATCTCTTTCATTAAAAATTTTAAAGATGGAATATCTTTCTTGTTCGAAAATCTGATCAGAGAATAATGGTTTTTCATTTTAGGAATATCGAATCCATTTAAATAAATCACGGTAGGTGATTTTTTTTCCGTACATTAGAATACCTGTTCTGTAAATTTTGGCAGCGCCCCATGCGGAAAAGAAAAAGAAAAGGACTAAAATGGTCATTGAAGTGACTAATTCCCATAGCGGAACTCCCGAGGGAATTCGAATCAACATGGCGATAGGAGAGGTGAGTGGAATCATCGAGAGCCACCAAGCAAGTGGGCCATTGGGATCTTCTGCCATAGGCATAATGAGTACAATCGTTAACAACAAGGGAATAGTAATCGGCATGATGAATTGCTGGGAATCTGTTTCATTATCCACTGCAGAGCCAACAGCCGCGAAAAGAGAGGCATATAGTAAATAGCCCATTAAAAAGAAAAAAATAAAGGAGATTAGCAGCGTCGAAAAAGAAAATGAATAGAAATTATTGATTTCATTCATAATATTTGTCTCTTGAAGCATACCGGTGCTGTCAATGGAGGAGATAATTGTTTCAGGATGGGCGCTGCCGGATATAGAGGATGCTTCTCCTCCAAAAAAGTTCGGAGATGATATTTGAATAATCCCTAATAACGTAAATGTTAACACTACCCATAATGCAAATTGAGTAAGTCCTACCATGGCAACACCAACAATTTTTCCCAACATCAATTGCATCGGTTTTACGGAGGAAATGAGTACTTCTACAATTCTATTGGTTTTTTCTTCCAATACGCCTCTCAATACTTGGGAGGCAAACATAAAGATAAACATATAAATCAAAAATCCGCATATAATACCTATAATACGATTGATTTCAGTATAGCTCTGTTGTTCATTTCCTAATTCATCTATTTGCAAAGATGTAATTGTTGCTTTAGAGTTTGTTTTGATGTCTTCAAAAAGTTTAGGATTTATGTTAAAGCTATCAATTAATGTTTTATCAAAAATAATTTTATCCATTTGCTCTTCTAAATTGGAACGAAGAGACAAACTTGGTTCTTTGTGAAAATAGAGATTAGAACGATTAGATTGAATACCCGGAAGAATGTGGAGCACTGCATCGTATTTTCCTTCAATACAAGATTTTTTCAAATCGGCAATATCTCCGGAAAGATATGAAAAAGTTAATTTTTTGGTATTGTGAAACTTATTTATAAAATAATCATTGTCATCAACAACCAAAACATGCATTTCTTTTTCACTTGTTTTGGAAATGTATAAGGGGAGTACAATCAATGCGGCAATAAGTAAAGGTCCCAAGATGGTCATGAGAATAAAAGATTTCTTCTTAATTCTCGTCATATATTCGCGCGAAATGATTAGTAAAGTTTTGCTCATCATTGTACCGTTTCAATAAAAATTTCATTCATAGAAGGTAAAATCTCATTAAAAGTGATTATTTCACTTTTATTAATAAAGAAATGGAGTAATTCATTAGCTTTCATCTCTGCAGGAATTCTAAGAGTTAATCCAACCCCATTAGACAGCTTATTCTTTTTAGTAATTATAAACTCAGAAGGCATTTTTTCTTCAGTATCCTGATTAAAATCGGCAAGTTCGATATAAAACAGGTGTTTCTTAAATCTCTGTTTAATATCAAATAATTTGCCTTCCAATATTTTTTTGGCATGGTCTATAAGTACAATATCATCGCAAATTTCTTCTACAGAAGCCATGTTGTGGGTTGAAATAATAATCGTTGCGCCTTTCTTCTTAAGTTCCAATATTTCTTGTTTCAACAAATTACTATTAATAGGATCAAATCCACTAAAGGGTTCATCAAAAATTAAAAAATCGGGTTCATGAATGATTGTGACGATAAATTGAACCTTTTGCTGCATTCCTTTGGATAATTCTTCCACCCGGCGGTTCCACCATGATTGGATATCAAATTTTTGAAACCAATAATGTAAACGTTCCACAGCCACTTTTTCCGAAAGTCCTTTGAGTCGGGCCAAATAGATGGCTTGTTCTCCGACTTTCATCTTTTTATATAATCCACGTTCTTCAGGTAAATAACCAATATTTTCAATATCCTTACGATGGAGGGGATTCCCATTAAATAAGATTTGCCCATTATCCGGAAGCGTGATTTGATTTAAAATTCTAATCAAAGTCGTTTTTCCGGCGCCATTAGGTCCCAGCAAGCCGGTAACCGCGCCTTTATTTATCGTAAAAGAAACATCATCCAATGCGACATGATTGGAAAAGGATTTTGTAATGTTTTGAATTTTAATAAATTCCACTATTTATCTTCTTTTCTCCTCTTTTTCTTTTTAAAACGTTTAGAGGTGTTTTTTGGTTTTTTATATAAATTATTTTTGGCAATAATGTTGTGAGTGGTATCTAATTGAAATGAAGAAGATAGCTGAAGTTTTCCCCCCGACAATTCTTCAAGTTGATTAAAAATCAATTGATCGTCCACAGAATCACGATTCCAAGTAAGATATAATTTTTTGAGATGATTGGCAATATTTTGGGATAAAGCAGTTTTGATTTCCCCATCGGGATATTCTGCAACAGCTTTAATGATTTTTTCCATATTTCTACCGTAAGTGCGGTTTTTGATTTTGCTTTTCTTATAGGTGTCAATCGGAATACTTTTTTGTTCTGTTTGAGGCGCAGGCTTAGGAAAAGGAGAGTTTATATCCAATTCATAATTAGATATAATAAATAAATGGTCCCATAATTTCTGCCAATAATCTGCAGACTCTTTTTCATGATTATCTTTTTCACCCGGATTTATCTGAGCCATCACCTTGATAATGGCTTTAGCGGCTTCAGTCCTCTTTTCATAATCTTGAATTTGAATCGCTAACTCAACCATTTTTTGAACATTTCTTCCATACTCTTTAATGATAAGATTGTTCCGGGTGGTATTATACTCTAACATAATGACATCTTTTAATTTTGCAAAAATACGAAAATAGTTTAAACAATTTTTTAAAGGCTTTCCTTTTTTTACTATTTTTGCCGTTAAATAGACCATTACTCAGACCTTATTCATGAAAAGCATTACCCTTATCAGTGATTGGAAATTACGAGATCCTTATGTAGCAATGTTTAAAGGAAAAATTGTCTCAACAATTCAGGATGCACAGATATTTGATATTACGCACGCCATTCCCCTTTATGAAATTGAACAAACTGCATTTATTCTTCAAAATAGTTACCAATCTTTTCCGGAAAGGTCTCTTCATGTAATACTCACGGGAACATCTTTTTCAGATACAAATGAACCGATAATAGCTTCTGTGGGAAATCATTTTTTTTTAGGAATCGATAATGGGATTTTTTCCCTCCTCTTTGGTTCTCAAAAAGATATACAAGGCTTTCAGTATGAGAGAAAAGAGGGGGCTAATGAAGTTCCTTTTCTGGATAAGCTTATTCAGATGATGAAATGGTTTTTTGACGGAGAAATAGAACTGCATACCAAACCTTATTCTTCGTTCAACCGTTTGCTGACCAGACAAATATCATACAATGAGAAAGAGAAGGTGATGATAGGGCATGTTGCCTATATTGATACTTGCTGTAATGCTGTTACCAATATTCCGACTTCATTGTTTATTGAAAAAAATATTACCGGAAAATTTACAACTAAAATTTCCTCATCTCCCTACTTAAATATTACCAAATGGTACAATTTCTATAATCACAAAGAACAAGAACCCTATTTGGTTTCGAGTAGATTGGGACATATAGAAATCACTATGTATCAAGGATGCATTGCAATTTTAGGAGACATTAAGGTAGGAGACCAGGTAGAAATCCGATTCCATTAATTTTTTTCGTATTTTTGCAACTTATTTTTGACTACATAATTTATGATTAGCAGACGATATTTGAGGACTAAGGTGATGCAAGCTATTTTCGCCCACGAAATGAATCCGGCGGAAGATATTGTTGAGGGTGAAAAGAAGTTAACCCGTTCTATTGAAAGTTGTTACACTCTTTTTCTATTTTTCTTTTCACTTCTTCCCGAACTGAAGCATTATCGGGAACGCAAAATGGAAGACGTTAAGGAGAAATTTAATCCTACGTTTCAAGACCTCAATCCGAATACAAAATTTGTGGATAATATGGTTATTCGTCAAATAGAAGAGCATCCCAAACTTCAAATTTTGTGGAAAGAACATAAAATTTATTGGACTGATCAAACAGAACTTATTGCCAAATTATATAAAGAAATATCAGAACTTTCTGAATTTGAGGCGTATATGAATAGCCAAGAGCGTACTTATGCAGAAGATAAGAAATTGGTTCTGACAATTATTGAAAAAGTGCTTGCTCCGAATGAAATACTCCATTGGTTTTTCGAAGAACAAAATCTTCATTGGTTTGATGATTATAATGATGCTCTTTTATCTCTTTATAAAAATATAGCAGCATTTAAAGAAACTTCAAGCAATGTCAATAAGATTTATCCTCTTTTTAAAGATAAAGAAGAAGATATTACTTTTTATAAAGAGTTATATCTGAAAACAATTATGCATTGCAATGAATATGAAAAAATAATTGAAAATAAACTTCATAATTGGGAACTTGAAAGAGTAATGGGAGTAGATATGATTCTTTTGAAAATGGGAATTTGTGAATTTCTGGAGTTTCAAACCATTCCCATTAAAGTAACTATAAACGAATATATCGAACTTGCCAAAAATTACAGTTCTGCTAAGAGTGGCTTATTTATCAATGGTTTATTAGATAATATGGTTGCCGATTTTAAAGCGGAGAACAAATTGCAGAAAATAGGGCGAGGGTTACTCAACGCTTAGAGTTTTCATCATTCATCAACTTCAATTTTATTTAGCCAATGCATGGCAGCTTTTATTGTTGGAATTTTTCGAATTGTGAGGAGTAATTTTTTGTTATTTTCCTTGAGCTGCACATGAGGATGATTTTGCTGTAAAAATCTTAATATTTTTTCAAATAGGGGAGATTGATAGAACGAAGATTCTCGATTTGCAATGAAATATCCGGTAAAACTCCCTTTCTTTAATACAATTTTTTCAAAATAAAGATTTGCAGCTTTTCTTCGAAGAGGTATCAATTGAAGCAACTCTTCTGCTTCCGATGGCAATGGACCGAAAAGATCTATAAGTTTGGCTCTAAATTTTTCCAATTCCTGATCGGTTTTAATGTAATCTAATTCTTTGTAAAGATTCATTCTCTCATTCGTACTGCTCACATATTCTGTTGGTAGCATGGCCCTTAAATCTGTTTCAAGCAGACATTCTCTCTGAAATAGGGCGCTATTGTCAGCCATTTCAAAATCGGTTGTGTCGCTATTCTGAATTTCCGCCATTGCCTCTGACAAAATTTTCTGGTATGTTTCAAATCCGATTTCGTGAATAAATCCGCTCTGTTCGGCACCCAAAATATCACCGGCACCGCGAATATCTAAATCGCGCATGGCAATTTGAAAACCACTCCCGATTTCAGAAAATTCTTCTATGGCTTTTAATCTTTTTCTTGCATTTTCATTAAGTTCTTCGAAAGAACGAATCATCAAATAGCAGAATGCTTTTTTATTGTTTCTCCCTACGCGCCCACGAAGTTGATGTAAAATGTTGAGCGCAAAATTCTGGGCATCATTGATAATCATAGTGTTGGCATTGGTAATGTCCAACCCCGATTCTACAATGGTGGTCGCAATTAAGACATCATAATCCCCTTTAATAAAATTCAACATTATTTGCTCCAGCTTTTCTCCTTCCATTTGTCCGTGTCCTACTGCAATCCGAGCATCCGGGACGAGTCGTTGTACCATTCCGGCAACCTCTTTTATGTTTTGGATTTTGTTATGTACAAAGAAAACTTGTCCTCCACGACTTATTTCATAAGAAATTGCATCACGAATCAATTCTTCGTTGAAAAGATGCACTTCTGTCTGAATGGGATATCTGTTGGGGGGTGGGGTAGTAATCACGGAAATATCTCGCGCTCCCATCAATGAAAATTGGAGCGTTCGAGGTATAGGGGTTGCAGACATTGCCAAGGTATCCACCAAGTTCTTTTTTTCACGAAGTTTTTCCTTTGCAGCTACGCCAAATTTCTGCTCCTCGTCAATGACAAGTAATCCTAAGTCTTTAAATTCAACATCCTTGCTTAAAAGACGATGTGTGCCTATAATGATGTCAATTTGACCATTTTTCAACTTCGTAAGAGCTTCTTTAATTTGTTTAGAAGATTTAAATCGATTGATATAATCAACGGTACAAGGCATCTTGTCTAATCTTTCGGTAAAGGTGTTGTAGTGTTGTAGTGCAAGGACGGTAGTTGGAACTAAAACGGCTACCTGTTTGTTGTCGCATACTGCTTTGAATGCTGCACGAATAGCTACTTCAGTTTTTCCAAACCCGACATCCCCACAAATCAATCTGTCCATGGGAAAATCCGCTTCCATATCGTGTTTGACATCTTCCGTGGATTTCGTTTGATCTGGCGTATCTTCATAGATAAACGATGCTTCCAATTCAGTTTGCAGATAGTTATCAGGAGCATAAGCAAACCCTTTTCTTGCTTTTCGTTCCGCATAGAGTTTGATTAAGTCAATGGCGAGCTCTTTAACACGCTTTTTTGTTCGTTCTTTGACCTTGTCCCAGGTTCCCGAGCCAATTCTGTGTAATGTGGGAGATGTTCCCTCCTTACCAACGTATTTAGATATTTTGTGTAAAGAATGTATGCTAACATATAGAGTATCTCCGTCTTTATATGTTAATTTAATAACTTCCTGCTCTTTTCCGTTCACTTCCATCTTCTGAAGACCGGAATAGATTCCAATCCCATGATCAATATGTACGACATAATCTCCCGGATATAAATTGGATATCTCTTTTAAAGTAAATGTTTCACTCTTTTTAAAACGATCACGAATATCAAAACGATAATATTTTTCCAGAATTTGATGGTCGGTGTAGAGACAAAGTTTTCCGAGTTCATCCCTAAATCCTTCATACAAAATAAAAGAAATTGGTATGTACAGGTCATCCGGATTATAATTAGTTTGATTGTCAAGATTATAAGTCTGAAGATGATCTGAAATGATTTTTTGAATTCGATTTAATTGATTTTCATTTTCTGATAAAAACAGGGTTTTATAGCCTTTTTCGTAGTTATCAATCCATTCTTCAAAAAGAAGTTCAAAACTTTTGGCAAAATAATTTTGGGGTTTAATCCCAAAATTAAAAGAAAGATCATATTGAGGTAAATTCTTTGATTCTATTTCAATAATTTCATGATCTAATATGCTTTTAAGAAATTGTTCTTTTGATATATAAAGTTCTTCAACTGTTAATTGAGAAATTAGTGTTTCCGAAGAAGAATGTGTTTTTTCTAATTTATTGAATAATAAGTCGATTTGAGTAGATATACTATCCAATTCTTTGAGCCAAAATCGGGCATTAGGAAGAAATTCAAAAAAACTGACACGCTCTTCCAAAATTTCTTCAGAAGAGATCATGGGCATTAACTGTAATTGTGTTACATCCCGAATCGATAATTGATTGGTGGGATCAAACTGTCGAATGGAGGCAATATGGTCACCTTCCATCTCTATTCGAAAAGGATACTCTTCTGCATAAGAATATACATCGAAAATCCCACCTCTCCAAGCAAATTGGCCGGGTTCATATACGAATTCTTCTTGTTTATAATGATAGGCATATAAGAACTCCAGGAATATCTCCATAGGCAAAATTTCACCCAAATGAAGTGTAAATGTGTTTTGCGTAAGATACTTGCGTGAAATAAGCTTCTCCGAGATTGCCTCTGGATAGGATACTAAAATGAATGAACGCTCTTGTGTTACTATTTTGTGAACGATTTCAGCCCGTAATTTTACATTGGCATTCTCAGGAGATTCTATTTGATTATTTCTACGATACGAAGAGGGTAAATAATGGACTTGTTTTTGAGGCAATTCCATTCCTTCTTCATTCAACAACTTTTCTAAATCATGATAAAAATATAATGCACTCTCACGATCGGGTAAAATAATAACTTGATGTTCTTGAAAATTTTTTGCTATTTCTGAAACCAATAAAGCTAAAGAAGAACCGGCGACTCCTTCAATTAAAATTTTACGATTCGAAGTAGGGGAGAGTAAACTCGCTTGAAAATTGCTCTTTTTTGGCGGATGAAAATAGGAGTGTACCATTGTTTATAATCTGTTTATTGAGTATGCAAAATTACTTAAAATTAAAACACATAATATGATGTTTATAAAATCTGAATTGATTTTTGTCACCGACTATTCAGTTTGATAGAATAAACTTAACTCAATTTAAGTTATGCTTACAATTGTAATATATTACAATTGTAAGCATAGAGAATAAGAAGGAATTATAAATACAAATGTAAATACAGCTAATTACAATTTTAAACATAGTTATCAAAATAAATAGAACCGACCTTAATTTTGCTATCCTTACAGAATTCTACACAAACTTAAAATTAAAATATATATTTTATTAACTCCCAATACTATAACTATATTTATCTTTATTGTTACTTTAGATAAGTAATAATATCTATTAACATTTAGTTTTTCTAAAAATATTTTCACATAACTATAATAAAATCAGCATTTTGAATCTATTATATTAAGTAATGATTTAAAAAGTTATGAACAATTTCAAATATTAGTGATATTTTAGTATTTTTGTCAATTGTAAACACAATATCAATTTAATACTTTAATTGGCTTATGTTACAAATGTATCTCTATAGAAAATTAAAATTAAAAATATGGTTGACAGAATTAAACAATTGATCGAATTCAAGGGACTTACTCCTGCAGCATTTGCCAATGAAGTTGAGATTAACAGATCCGGATTGACTCATATTTTTTCAGGAAGGAATCAGCCGAGTTTAGATTTGATTCGTAAGATACTTCTTACATTTCCTGATATTAGTACAGAATGGTTGATGATCGGGAAAGGCAATATGCTGCGTGAGTTAAAGGAAACAAGTACTTCTGTGAAAATTGAGGAAGATCAGAATTCTAAAAGATTTGTTCAAACCGATCTCTTTGCACCTCCAGAATTATTGGAAACTTCTGTTTTACCTGTTCAGAATGAGCAGACCATAAAGAGTGAATCTGTCAATCCCACGGACTTAGCTGAAAATGAAGAAGAGGTTATTAAAGATAAGAAAAAAAAGACACTTGGAAAAAAAAGTCGTAATAAAGCGAATATTACGGACGATTTCCCAGATCGAAGAAAAAAAATCAATTCTCAGGAGGATAAGAAAATAGAAAAAGTTATTTTCTTTTACGCAGATAATACTTTTGAGACATATTATCCATCAAAATAAAAAAACAACAGTCTATAAGCCGGGTTCTGTTATACTCTGTCATTTATCTAGACTTTACGTTGCCATAAAGTTCAATCAACCTACCCTCCGAGTTAGGCGAGCAGCCCTCAAGCCTCGGTTTATTTGGTCTTTCAACCCATGAGGTTTACCCCCGTTTTGTATCACTACTCACGGCGTGAGCTCTTACCTCACGTTTTCACCCTTACTTCGATACGAAGCGGTTATTTTCTGTGGCACTGGCTGTAACTTTTTCAAGTTCCTTCCCGTTAGGAAGCATGGTGCTCTGTGTTGCCCGGACTTTCCTCTCTCTCATTTCTTGCAAAATAAGACAGCGACAGAACGACTGTTGTTTTTTCAGGTAAAAAAAAGTCCCTTTAATTGGGACTTTTAAATTATATAATTAAAGAACGTATTATTCAAATTTTAGTAATTAAGCATTACCGGCATAATCAACATGAGCAAATCTTCTTCGGGAGCCGGATTATCAACAGGGAGAAGAAGTGCAGCACGATTGGGTTGCGACATTTCCAATCTGATTTCATTAAAATCCATATTTTCAACCATTTCGCGCAAAAATTTCGAGTTGAAACCGATATCCATTGCGTCACCAGCATACGATCCAGCTAAATTTTCTTCTGCTTTATTTGAAAAATCAATATCTTCAGCTGTGATTGTTGCAGATTCTTCCGATAGAGAAATTCTTACTTGGAAAGTTGATTGATTTGAAAAGTTTCCCACACGACGGATTGACTTCAAAAATTCGTCTTTCACGACTGTAAATTTATTGGGATTTTCAACCGGAATAACAGCTTCGTAGTTAGGATACTTTCCTTCTTTCAATGAAGAGAAGAGAACAATATTAGAGAAAGAGAATTGTATATGATTTGTTTCTTCAGAGTATTCAACTTTTATAGGTTCGTTAATACTCGATAAGATATTTTTAAGATGAGCAATTGGTTTTTTAGGCAGAATAAATGAAGAAAAATCTTCAGATTTAACTTTTGAGTTGCGATAGCGAACCATTTTATGAGCATCGGTAGCAACAAAGGTTATATAGTCTGCGGAGAGTTCGCAAAATACTCCCATCATATTAGGTCTTAATTCATCATTTCCTGCGGCAAAAAGAGTTTTGCTGATAGCTCTATGCAGAACATTTGCATCAATTTGAAATGATTTTGCTTCTTCGATTTGTTTAATCTGTGGGTATTCATCTCCCGGATAACAAGGCGAATCGTATTCACCATGAGCGGCTGTAAATTTTAAGAATTTATTTTCTATATCAATCGCAAACACAATGGGTGTTTCTGGAATGAGTTTTAAAGTTTCAATTAATATTTTAGAAGGAACTGCAACGGAGCCTTCTCCCTCAACATTAGATAATTCAACAACAGCACTCATCGTTGAATCAAGATCCGATGCTGTGAGTGTTAATTGTTCGCCTTTTATAGTGAATAGAAAATTATCCAAAATAGCCATTGTACTATTCGAACTCAAAACGCCGCTGATAATACTCAAATTCTTATAAAGGACATCTCGCGAAACAATAAATTTCATAATTTTTTGTTTTTAATTTTAATCGTGCAAATATACAACTTTTTTTAATTTTTACATTTAAAAAATAAAAAATCCAAAATTTCCTTTACTGAAACCTAAATGGCTTTAAAATAAGGATTTCCCATTCATTCAATTGTATTACTCTTCTTTAATAGGCGAACGATCAAAAAGCATTTTAATAGCTTGAGCCTCTGCTCCCTCCGAAAAAATTTCAAATTCCGGAACAGGTTCTAAAAAAACCGAAATCCGATTCTCGTCTATGACCTGATAACCTTTAATTGCTTCATTAGATGCTATAATGTTGGGGGTTACCGGAGAGAAGTCTACAAAATCCAAAAAATCGCGGAGAGTTGATAACTCATCAGTCGTCATATAGATTTTGCCATTTCGCATTACGACTTTAGAATTATTCCCCATTTTTTGAAAATAAGCAATCAATTTTTGATTTACGGGTTGGGCGGATGAACCATTATAAAGAACCAAAAATATTTCCTGCGGTTCGGAACGATTAAAAGTGATTTCTTTTCGTAAAATCCCGTTATAATCAAAGTATTTCCATGTACCAATCTTAAAATCGTTATGATATATTCCGCTTATGGATAGAATACTATCTGCAAAATAACTCTCTGTAATTCCATTCCTTTTTCCGTTAATATAATGAATAACTGTCTGGATATCACCATTAACGTAATATTCTTTAAAAACCCCGCTTAAAAGATTTTGGTCATAATTTATTTCTTCAAGCAAAATTCCGGTCTTAGCAGAATAAGTTTTCCACGTGCCATGTTTTTCCCCTTTGTTATAAGATTCTGTTTTAATAAGAATTCCGCTTTCGCTGTAATAGTTCCAAATACTATCTTTAATTTGATTATTAAAAAGTCCTTCTGCTGACTTTTTCCCATTATCGTGGAAGAGAGTAGTTTTAACTTTCAAAGGACCATTAATAAAAACGGAAATACTTTTTAAATTTCCATTTTGATGATAATATTTGAATTCACCAACCGGTATATTATTTTTAAAACGGCCTTCATAAACAAGATGATTTTGGTTGATTTTTTTCCAATACCCTTGTTTTTGACCTTTATTATCAATCCTATTTAAAGTATCTTGCTGAGAGAAAGCTGAAAAAACAATGCTCAGAAGCAGAATAATGCATGAAAATTGACGTCTCATAGTATTTAAATTAAGCCATGCAAAAATATAAAAAATGATTAATAAAACTTAAATCCAAGATGATTTTACTTTTTCTATATTTATTATGTTATAAATTAAAGATTTTTTTTTATTTTTGCACTCAATTTTTAAAACGATAAAAAAATAGTAAAAAGTATATAAATCAAGTAATTAATTAAAAGAGACAATGAAAGTTTATCAAACAAATGAGATTAGAAATATTGCCATTATCGGGGGCAATCGTGTTGGGAAAACTACTTTAGCGGAAGCTATGGCCTTTCACGGAGGTGTAATTAGCAGACGTGGAAGCGTTGATGATAAGAATACCATTTCCGACTACAGAGATATTGAATTAGAAAGACAACAGTCTATTCAAAGTACATTAATATATGCTGAACATGCCGGTATTAAAATCAATATCCTAGATTGTCCGGGGTTTGATGACTTTGTTGGAGAAGTGATAGGTTCTCTTCGTGTTATGGATACTGCTATGATGGTAGTAAATGCCCAAAACGGAGTAGACGTTGGTGCTGAAATTCAATGGCGTTGGACAAAGAATATGCATGTTCCGGTAATGTTTGTTATCAATCAATTGGACCATGAAAAAGCCAATTTTGACGAAACTCTTCGTCAGCTCAAACAATATTTCGGAGGAAGTGTAATGCCTTTCCAATATCCTGTTAATGCAGGTCTCGGATTTGATTCCGTTATTGATTTGCTGCAAATGAAACTTTTAAAATTCCCCGTCGGAGGTGGTGCTCCTATTATAGAAGATATTCCTGCAAGCGAAAAAAGCAAAGCTGAAGAAATGCACAATGCTCTGATTGAAGCTGCAGCAGAAAATGATGAAGCTTTAATGGATAAATTTTTTGAAGAAGGAACTCTGACAGAAGAAGAGATGATGAGAGGTTTGAAAATGGGTGTAGCAAATCGTGGAACTTTCCCCGTATTATGTCTCGCAGCTAAAACCGACCAAGGCGTACTCCGTTTAATGGACTTTATTAAAGGTAATTGTCCTGCTCCGAATGAAGTTGAAGGAATGAAGAGCAACGAAGGAAAGGCTATCGAATGTAATTCAAAAGATCCTGTTGTGGCATACGTTTTCAAAACTGCCATTGAACAGCATTTGGGTGAAGTTGTTTTCATGAAAGTATGTGCCGGAGAAATTACCGAAGCAATGGATTTAGTTAATCCGAATACCAATACAAAAGAAAGATTATCACAACTTTTAGTCATTGCAGGTAAAAATAGAGATAAAGTTGAAAAAGCAGTTGCAGGAGATATTTTTGCAACCATTAAACTGAAAGGTACTCAAACATCTCATACTTTGGTTAAATCAGGAGAAACAATTGTACAACCTACAAAATATCCTGAACCAAAATATCGTACAGCAGTCAGAGCAAAAAATAATTCTGATGATGAAAAATTAGGTGCTGTATTGAACGAAATTCGTAAAACGGATATGACTTTCTTGATGGAACAATCAAAAGAGTTAAAACAGACTATTATTTCCGGTCAAGGAGAACAACATTTGAATTTAATTAAATGGATGATTGAGAAGAATAATAAGATAGAGATTGAATATTATGCTCCTAAAATTCCGTATCGCGAGACCATTACCAAATCTGCTGAAGCAATGTATCGTCATAAAAAACAATCCGGAGGTGCCGGTCAATTTGGTGAAGTACACATGCTTATTGAAGCTTACTACGAAGGAATGCCGAAACAATTGAAATATCCGATTCGTGGAACCGAAACTTACGATTTGCCATGGGGCGGAAAATTAATCTATAATAACTGTATTGTTGGTGGTGCTATCGATGCTCGTTTTATGCCCGCAATTTTAAAAGGTATTATGGAAAGAATTGAAGAAGGACCACTTACCGGTTCTTATGCTCGTGATATTGTCGTAAATGTTTATGACGGTAAAATGCACCCCGTAGATTCTAATGAATTGGCATTTAAATTGGCTGGTCGTCAAGCATTCCGTGAAGCATTCAAAAATGCAGGACCTAAGATTTTGGAACCTATTTATGATGTTGAAGTGTTTGTTCCATCAGACCGAATGGGAGATGTAATGACTGACCTCCAAGGAAGACGCGGAGTTGTGATGGGAATGGAGAGTGAAGGAGAATTTCAAATTATTCGTGCTAAAATACCATTGGCTGAAATGAATAAATATTCTACAACTTTGAGTTCTATCACATCAGGACGTGCTTCCTACGGAATGAAATTTGCAGAATATCAACAAGTTCCGGCTGACGTTCAAACTGAAATTATTAAGAAATATGAAGAAGAATCAAAAGAAGAAGAATAATTTCGAAAGGTTTTTTTAAATCAAAAAAGGTTATCGTTTTCGCGATAACCTTTTTGTTTTTATTAAGACTTACCTCTTTTAAATTAAAAAGATATCACTATTTTTATTATTTTTGCAAGCCTTTTAACTAAAGAGAAACCTAATAAAATAATAGTATATGAGTAAACTAGCAGTGATTGCCTTTGGAGGAAATGCGCTTCTTCGTAGCGGGCAGAAAGGAACTTATCAGGAACAAATTCAAAATGTCACTGAAACATGTGAATCCTTAATCCATCTTGTTCATGCCGGATACAATATTGTGATTGGCCATGGAAATGGACCACAGGTTGGTAATGTGATGTTACAACACGAGGCAGGGCAACAAGTCTTTGGATTAGAAGCCATGCCAATGGATTTTTGCGTTTCAGAAACTCAAGGTTCTATTGGCTATCTCATCGAACAGGGATTTCGGAATGTATTTGCCAAAAATGGAATTCAACGAAATGTAGTTACTTTAGTAACAAACGTTTTGGTAGATAAAGATGATCCCATGTTTCAAAATCCTACCAAACCCGTAGGTCCATATTATACAAAAGAAAAAGCGGATCAGTATGCTGCCAAAACCAACTCTGTATTTAGAGAAGATCCCAAAGGAAATGGATGGAGAAAAGTAGTGGCTTCCCCAAAACCTATTAGAGTGGACAATATTGATATTGTTAAAAAACTAGCTTTAGAAGGCAATATTGTGGTTACTGTTGGTGGTGGCGGAATTCCGATTATCGAAACCGAAAAAGGATTATGTGAAGGAATAGAAGCCGTAATAGATAAAGATTTAGCCTCTGCTTTGGCTGCAGTAAATATTGGTGCTGATGAGTTTTATATTTTAACAGATGTCTCAAAGGTATTTCTTAATTTCAAAAAAGAAAATGAACGTGCATTAGATACCATTACGGTTGAAGAAGCAAAACAGTATCTCAAAGAAGGACATTTTACGGAAGGTTCGATGGCCCCTAAAATTAGAGCAGCACTCTATTTCGTTGAAAATGGAGGAAAAGAGTGTATTATTACGGAAGCCGGTCAATTAGGAAATTCGGCATGTGGAACACGTATTATCAGATAATTAATTTATAAACCAAAAAAATATCGCTATGGCATTTAATTTAAGAAACAGAAATTTTTTAAAATTATTAGATTTTACTCCTGCTGAGATTAAATTCTTATTAAATTTATCTGCAGACCTGAAAAAAGCTAAATATACGGGAACAGAACAACAAACATTAAAAGGAAAAAATATCGTTTTATTGTTTGAAAAGGATTCAACTCGTACTCGTTGTGCATTTGAAGTAGCTGCATTGGATCAAGGTGCTCACGTAACCTATTTGGGCCCGTCGGGTTCTCAAATGGGGAAGAAGGAATCAATGAAAGATACGGCTCGGGTACTTGGTAGAATGTACGATGGAATTGAGTATAGAGGTTATTCTCAGAAAATTGTAGAAGCTCTTGGTAAATACTCCGGAGTTCCGGTTTGGAATGGACTTACAACAGAATTTCATCCAACACAAATCTTGGCTGACTTCTTAACCATGATGGAACATTCAGATAAACCGCTCCATCAAATATCTTTCTGCTATCTTGGAGATGCCCGCAATAACATGGGAAATTCTCTTATGGTGGGTGCTGCTAAAATGGGAATGGACTTTAGAGCTGCGGCTCCGGCTGAATGCCAACCATCTGAAGAGTTAGTTGCACAATGTAAAGAGATTGCCAAAGAAACCGGGGCAAAAATTACCATTACAGATGATGTAGCTACTGCAGTTAAGGGTGTAGATTTCTTATATACAGATGTTTGGGTTTCGATGGGTGAACCTGCCGAAATCTGGGAAAGTAGAATTAAATTATTAAGACCTTATCAGGTAAATATGGATGTGGTTAAGAAAACCGGAAATCCAAATGTAAAGTTCTTACATTGTCTTCCTGCTTTTCATAATAGAGAAACTGCTGTGGGAGAAGATATTTATCAAAAATTTGGTCTCGAATCAATGGAAGTTACCGAAGACGTTTTTGAATCCCCAATGTCTATCGTTTTTGATGAAGCTGAAAATAGACTTCATACGATTAAAGCTGTTATGGTTGCTACTCTTGGAAATTAATCAATATATTTCAATTCTTTTATTAAAAAGCATCTTTTTCCAGAAAGATGCTTTTTTTTATGAAAAGAGACTTGTTTTCAGCAAAAAATACTATTTTTGCTAACTTTTTGATTTAATACCTAAGAATATCCATCTATTGATCAAAAGTTAATAAAATTAGTAATTAAATGTGTAAAGCTAAGGGAATTTTCATTCTTTTAATGTCTTGGATATGGATTGGATTTGCACAAATTCCTCCGGGATATTATAATAATGCCATTGGCCTAAGCGGTTATAATCTTCAGGTTGCTTTATCAGCGATTATAGATTCTCATCAAGTTGTCGGATATAATGAATTGTGGAACTATTTTCAATATACAGATTTAAAACCCGATAGCACAATATGGGACATCTACACAGATCCTTTTTGTGCCTTCTCCATTTCAGATCATGGTACTGTCTATTCGGGAGAATGTTATACCTATAATAGAGAACATTCCTTTTGCCAGAGTTGGTTTGGATATGAATCAGGAGCTCCGTTTTCAGATATGTTTCATATTTATCCCGTAGATAGTTGGATTAATTCAACGCGAAATAACAATCCATACGGAGAGGTAAATAATCCTGTACGAATTTTTCAAAATGGATCAAAATTTGGCCCTAACAGTTTTGTTAGTAGTGATAATAGCACTCCTGCAACAAGTGCTTTTGAACCTATTCAAGAATTTAAAGGGGACATCGCTCGTTCATTCTTTTACATGGCAACACGCTATTTGTTTGAAGATGATAATTTTGCGATTGATCAACCTATGACTTATCAATCTCAACTTAGACCTTGGGCATTAGAAATGTTGAAAAATTGGCATGTCTTGGATCCGGTCAGTCAAAAAGAGATAGATAGAAACAATGCCATCTATTCCATTCAACATAATCGGAATCCATTTATTGACCACCCTGAATTGGTAAATTTAATTTGGGGCAATGATTCTCTCTCAAGTACTTTTACCGCTGATTTTGTTCAGAATCCAAACAAACCAAGAATTGTACAATTTGAAATAATAGATTCTGCTCAAATAAGATTGACCTTTGATACAAATTTAGTTTCATTTACTGCCGAAAATCTGGCTAATTATTCACTAAATGGAGGAGTTGCCGTATACTCAGCTACAATGTATTCTCCGGTAAGTGTTACTCTTAACCTTTCTACACCGCTTACTATAGGATTTCCTTACTATCTTATTGTGAGAAATATTCAAGCTGCAAATGGGCTCTTTCTTTCTGATACATCTCTTAGTTTTTCTTATGGATATGCCGATGACCATATTGTTTTTGCCGGATGGACATTTGACCATGTAGATTCATTTCTTTACTCCAGAATAATTCCTGCTGAAATAAATTTAACGTCCGACTCTGCAGTGATTTTTTTAAATGGAACAAATGGATCCTCTTATTTTGAGGATAATCAGCTCACTTATTATGGAGGCTCTTTAATTGGAGACCCTAGAATGGGACTTGCAGAAGAGGGATATGCTTTGACAATAGTTAACAAATCAGCTAATGAGAAAAATTTTGTATGCAAGTTTTCTACATTATATTGGGAAAGTTTGTTGTTAACTTTCGCACGCAGATTTACTGGTACCGGATTTAGTAGCTACCAAATCAAATGGAGTTCAGATGGTACAATTTTTCATCCTATTACAACCATAAATATTCCTAAAACAGCACAAGGCGTTTTTGAGTTGCAAACGGTGAATTTGCAAAATTACTATCAAATGAATCGAAGAGATTCTGTTTTTTTAAGTATTTCTGTAGATTCTGCGACAAGCGCTCAAGGAAATGTACGTCTTGATAATATTGCATTTCATGGACAAAAATGTGTTGAAACAGTTATATTCTTTGATTCTGTTTATATTGGAATACCTTATAATCGTTATGGATTCCATATTCCAGAAATTACTAACTTTGGGGATACAATCTTATCAAGGGAAAATAGTTTTCTGAATGCTTGTGATAGTACTATTATTTTATACTTACATATTGATTCATGTACTAATCTATGGACATATCTAAC
>CAZWCI010000017.1:0-10842 GCA_964632815.1 uncultured Lentimicrobiaceae bacterium
AATACAATCATAATCGTATATGGAAATTTTTTGC
Organism: uncultured Lentimicrobiaceae bacterium; assembly: GCA_964632815.1. Classification (GTDB taxonomy): domain Bacteria; phylum Bacteroidota; class Bacteroidia; order Bacteroidales; family WCHB1-69; genus DUOL01. The sequence continues at coordinate 35 of CAZWCI010000017.1, forward strand.
ATGGCATTGCGAAAATTCTCAGCAACCTCTACTACATACCTTTCTTTTTCGAGTGTGCGCTGCATTAATTCCCTTAAAGAGGGCTCATCTTCAATGATTAATATTTTCATGCCATTCCTCTTGATTTTCTGATTCTTTCGTATGCTTGATTTAAGCGAGTAAATTTTTCTTCAGCCGCTTTTCTCATTTCTTCTCCCAAATGATTCACTTTATCAGGGTGATGTTTTTTAGCCATGTTTCTGTAAGCTTTTTTTACTTCTTCATCGGTAGCAGTATTGTTAATTTCCAATACTTTGTAGTCGAGATCCAGATTTTGATAAGAAGTGGTGTATGCAGAAGAAGATGAACTGCGGTAGTTTCCACCCATGTACATTGATTTTAGCGACTGGTAGTCTATTTCGCTAATGCCACACCACGAAGCAATTTGATCGATTGTATGAATTTCTTCGGGACTAAATTCTCCGTCGGAGGCGGCCAGACCAAACAGAAACTGAATTAACAGCAGTCGCTCATGAATGGAAGAACGGAGTCTGAATTGGCGGCAGACTTCTTGCACATCATGTTCTTCCTTGAGAATCTCTTTTAACTCCATTAATGCCATATTGGCGCGAGTACTTCCAAAATTTTGGACGAAAAAATTCTTGATATAATAAAGTTCTGATTTTAGCAATTTATCATCAGCTTTCATTACTTCTGCAGTAAGAATAAGTAACGTATGCGTAAAATCATGGGAAGTAGTTCTTTGATGCGTGGCAGTTACTTTAATTCGAGAAAAAGAGTCAATGATGTGACCTACAAATACGCCGATGAGTGCTCCCCAAAATCCCCCGTTAATCAGTCCGATGATGCCCCCAATTAATTTAAACATAGTTTTTTAAACAATTTTTCCAAATAAGTCAAACGTATCTGCTTCCGTAATCAATGTCGTATAAAAGTTGCCAATGGCAAGAGGATTTTCTTTACGAATAAGGATTGAATTATCTACTTCCGGGGAATCGAATTCACTTCTCCCGTAATAAAAATTATCATCTTCTTCATCAATAATTACCGGTAATTGTGTTCCGATTTTAGCTTTATTTAGTTGTTTTGAAATATCTTGTTGTCGTGCCATCAATTCATCAAGGCGTCTTTTCTTCTCGGATGTTTTCACGGGATTTCCGAGCGGGTAGGCGGGAGTTCCTTCTTCACGAGAGTATGAAAATATGCCCAATCTTTCAAATCGAACTTCTTCAATAAAACGGAGCAGTTCCTTATGATGTTCCTGAGTCTCTGTTGGAAATCCGGAAATAAGAGTCGTTCTCAATGCGATACCGGGAACTTTAGTACGGATAGTTTCAATAAGTTTGTAGGTCTGCAATGAATTATTTCCTCTATTCATACTTTTCAGGACCGAATCACTAATATGTTGTAATGGAATATCCAAATACCGACAAATATTTTTATATTCATTCATCACGTCTAAAACCTCATACGGAAATGATGCAGGATAGGCATAATGCATACGAATCCATTTAATCCCGTCAACTTGAGCCAACTTTTCGAGCAATTTAGCTAAAGAACGCTTATGGTATATATCAATACCATAGTAGGTGAGGTCTTGGGCAATCAACATTAATTCCTTTACCCCTTGTGCAGCAAGAGATTTTGCTTCGGTAATCAACAACTCGATAGGTTTAGAAACGTGTTTTCCTCTAATAGAAGGAATGGCACAGAAAGCACATTGTCGATCGCACCCTTCTGAGATTTTTAAATAGGCGTAATGTGGCGGTGTTGATAATAGACGATTACTGTTTTGCAGTAAATCAAAAGAGGGTTGATGTATTATTTGAGAGAGAGTTGCAAATCCATAAAATCCATCTACTTCAGGAATTGCATCTTCTAATTCTTGTTTGTATCGTTCCACCAAACATCCGATTACATATAATTTCCCAATAGAACCAGATCTTTTCTTTTCGGCATACTCCAAAATAGTTTCAATAGATTGCTCTTTTGCATCTAAAATAAAACTACAAGTATTGATAAGAACGATATCATGGTCTTGAGGTGATTCAAAAAACACATCATAACCGGCATTTTTAAATTCCGATGCCAACACTTCAGAGTCAACTTGATTTTTTGAGCAGCCGAGTGTTACAAGATTAATACTTTTTTTTTTCATTATTATAAATAGAAAATATTACTCTTGTTTGTATGAATCAACTTTATCTTTAAGTTCTTGAGGTACTTCTTTGATAAGTTTAACTTTTAATTGTTGAAGCATAATGTTATTTTCACGGTCGTTGTTGTTAATCATGTATGCTTTTTCTACCCAAGTATGTGCATTTTCAAGTACTATTTTTTCTTTTTCTTTCAATTCTCTCAATTTATCCCAATTTTTGTCTTCTGTAGCTTTATCCATCAAATTTTGATAGGTAATTGCTTCAAAGAAATAACGATATCCCATTTGTTGATTAAGTTCAAAATTGGTTGAATCAACCGCAAGTCCTTTTTCGAGATAAAATTCTGCTTTTTGGAATTGATCACTATTGGTCATATACAAAGCCAATTTTGCTAAAAATGCAGCACTGTCAGCATACTCAATAGCTAATTTATCAGTAGCGGCATTTAACTTTTCTACATTTCCGGTCATAACATAATATTCAAGTTCCAATTCTTGAATCATAATAACTCTGTCTGCCGGAACATTCTTTTTTGCAGTTGCAATAATCTCTCCGCATCGGATAGTGTCATTTTCAGATTTATATAAATCATAAAGTAAGAGATAAATTTCCGGAACCGGAGTTTTAACTTTTGCAGCTTCTAAGAGCATCGCTTTATAATTTTCGGGTTGATTTAAGTAGAGTGCAATTTGGGATAAGTCGAAATAGAGATATCCTAAATCTTGTGCAAGATTAGTGTTTTCTTTATCTAATTTTAAACTTTTTGCAGCAGCATTTAAGTATTTATATGCTTTTTCCCATTGTTTATTCTTTTTAGCTTCTTGCCCTATAATGTAAAAGGGACGAGCGCAAAGAATTTGACCTGTTAAAGCATCTAGCAATCCCGGTTTAGGTTCTACATTAGGATTTAATTCTACTGCTTTAAAAAAACTCTCATTGGCAATCCAAATAGCATCTGTATCTTTAATTATATATTTGGGATTTGTTTTTTGTCTTTCCAATTCATCTTCATATCTTTGAAGATAAACATTTCCACGCATGAGCCATAATTCAGCATTTTGTTCATTTCCTGGCATACATTCTTCAAGAATCTTTTTTGCTTTTCCGATTTGTTTATTTTGCAGACACATCCAAACGTCAGTCATACATGATTGTGCAATACTTGTTCCTGCCATTAGTAGACTTATGACAGTTAATACTAATAATTTTTTCATAACTTGATATTTTATAGGATAATTATTCTGATTCTTTAATGTTTTCTATTTTTTTTATAATTTCGTCATATTTAGGAGAATCTAATCTTGCATAAATTGCTTTTAATATATTTAGTACAGATAAATCTTCTGGTTGAAAGTTTAATGCTTTTTCAAAAAAGTCTCTGGCTTCCAATAGATAAGTGTCTGACTTTTCTTTTAATGGTTGGGCATCTGCTTTACGTCCTTTTACATCCAATTCATTTGCTGTTAAAAAATAATCTTGAGAAATGTAGTAACAGCACACCCCTATATTATATAAAATTACAAAATTGTCGGGATTAAGGCTGTAGGATTTTCTGAGTAATTTTTCAGCTTCCAAATAATTAGAGTCAATAATATAGAGGTTTGCAATATTGACAATCGTATTGATGTTATTAAATGATTCAACGGGGAGGCTGCTTAGGATTCGATTTCCGGTCGCTTTGTCATTATTTCGGAAGTAATAGTCTGCCTCCGCAACAATTAAGTCCGGATTTCCTGGCATCATATTTTTACCCATTTGAATTATTTCCAGTATTTTTTCGGGTTGATTTTCATTTTTATAATTCTCAATCAGGCGAAGATATACATTTACATTATTAGAACTATCTTTAATAGCTTTTTCATAATTCACTCTTGCCTTTTCAAGGTCTCCCTTCATCTCAAGGGTATAGGCATAATAGTAATAAATTTCTCCATGTAAAGAGTAGGGAGGGGGAGTCTTCATTTCATAACTGGCAATTCCTTTTTCGAGAATATTGCTTGCTGATTCGTAGCGTTCTGCAATTATTTCATCAACACCGTATATAAAAAGAAGTGTATACAACTGTGGAAGACCTTCATCAGGACTCATCATATCAGTTGCCATTACATTTTTATTTAATTCTTTAGCCTTTATATAAGCATCAAAAGCTTCAAGTGGTGAATTGGGAAAGCGAATTTGATAAGCCTCGTTTTTTTGACGTTCTCCATATTCTTGATTAGCAAGTAAATGGTAAATATTGGCTTTGTAAATCCATGTTGTTGCTTTATTTTGCAACTTTTCATCATCAAAACAGAGGTCAATGGCTTCTTTCGCTTTTACAAAATCTCTGTCATAATAATAATTATAGGCTCTTGATAATGATGGCTTTTGAGCGAAAGACGTTATGATAAGTGCCATCATCACGAAAGTTATTCCAACATGTTTCATAGTAATCTTATTATATAAATACTTCCAACCTTTTTGTGGGTTGGAAGTGTATTTTATATTTATTTATTTTCGGCGGTGTCAACAGTATTATCATTTTCTACTGATACATCCTCAGCTTCTTGATCATTGAGGGGCTCTTCTTCCTCTTCTTCTTTCGGAACCCGGGTAACGGCGGCAATCATATCTTCAGATTTGAGATCTATAAGTTTCACTCCTTGGGTAGCACGTCCCATCACACGGAGTGTTTCGACATGAAGACGGATGGCAAGTCCGGAGCGATTGATAATCATAAGGTCATCGTTATCAGTTACATTTTTAATCGCAATTAGACCGCCTGTTTTTTCGGTAATACTGATAGTTTTAACCCCTTTACCTCCTCTATTGGTTACGCGATAGTCATCTAATAAAGATCTTTTTCCGAAACCATTTTCTGATACGACTAATACGTTGTAATCCGGACTGTCAACGCAGATCATTCCTACAACGAAGTCTTGCTCATGTGCAAGGGTAATTCCTTTGACTCCGGAGGCATTTCTACCCATAGGGCGAACATTTTTTTCATTAAAACGAACAGCCTTTCCTGAATTAAGCGCCATCATTATTTCATTTGTTCCGTTGGTAAGGTGAGCTTCCAATAAGTGGTCATTTTCCCGGATGGTGATGGCATTAATTCCATTAACACGTGGACGGGAATAGGCTTCTAAAGAGGTTTTTTTAATAATTCCTTTCTCAGTACAAAGAATAATAAAGTTATTATTGGTATATTCTTGATCTGTAAGATCTTTCACATTAATAACCGCTTTAATTTTATCGTCATTTTCGATATTGATCAAGTTTTGGATGGCGCGGCCTTTAGATGTTTTGTTTCCTTCCGGAATTTCATAAACTCGAAGCCAGAAACATTTTCCTTTTTCGGTAAAGAACAATAAGTAGTTGTGGTTGGTTGCCATATAAAGATTTTCGATAAAATCTTCTTCTCTTGAGTTGCCCCCTTTTGATCCTTTACCTCCTCTATTTTGTACTTTATATTCGGAAAGAGAGGTTCTTTTCACATAGCCCAAATGGGAGATGGTAATTACCACTTCGGTATCGGGGATAGTGTCTTCGATTCTAAAGTCAGAAGCAGCGAATTCAATTCTGGAACGTCTTTCATCACCGTATTTTTCTTTAATTTCATCCAACTCTTCTTTAATAATTTGCATTCTAAAGCTCTCTTCGGCCAAGATTCGGCTCAAGTATTCAATTTGCTTCATTAAATCGTCATATTCGGCTTGAAGTCTACTTCTTTCCAATCCGGTAAGTTGTCTTAATCTCATTTCGCAAATGGCACGGGCTTGAATATCGCTAAATTGCCATTTTTCCATGAGCCCGATACGAGCATCATCAGGAGTTGCAGAAGCACGAATCAAGTTAATGATTTCGTCAATAATGTCTAACGCTTTGATCAATCCTTCCAGAATGTGTGCTCTCTCTTGCGCTTTACGTATGTCATATTTGGCTCTCCGTAATACTACTTCATGACGATGAAGAACATACTGTTGGATGAGATTTTTCAAGTTTAAAGTCATGGGACGCCCGTTAACCAACGCCACATTATTGATGCTGAATGAAGATTGAAGTGAGGTGTATTGATATAATTTATTGAGCACAACATTGGGAACGGCATCTCGTTTGAGGTCATAAACAATACGGGTGCCATTTCTGCGGTTGGAAAGATCTTCAATATTGGAAATTCCATCCATTTTTCCTTCTTTCACTAACTCAACCGTTCTTTTAATCATTTCGGAAGGGTTGGTCATGTAAGGAATAGAAGAAACAATAATTTGAGATTTTCCATTATTTTCTTCAATGACGGCATCTCCTCTAAGAACAACACGACCTCTGCCGGTTTCAAATGCTTCCCGCACTCCGTCATAACCATAAATCGTACATCCTGTTGGAAAATCAGGGGCTTTAATGTATTGCATTAACTCTTCAATTGTAATGTCAGGATTATCAATATAGGCTGTAATTCCATCGCAACATTCAGAAAGGTTGTGAGGAGCCATATTGGTAGCCATGCCGACTGCAATACCGGAAGCTCCATTGATAAGTAATCCCGGAATTTTTCCCGGAAGTACAATAGGTTCTTCCAATGAGTCGTCGAAATTTAATCTGAAATCGACCGTCTCTTTTTTAATATCTTCAAGCATTTCTTCGGCAATTTTCCGCATTCTCGCTTCGGTATAACGCATGGCGGCGGGACTGTCCCCGTCGATAGAGCCAAAGTTTCCTTGTCCGTCAATAAAAGGGTATCTTAAAGACCAGTCTTGTGCCATTCTCACCATAGAGTCATAAACGGCAATATCTCCGTGTGGATGATATTTCCCGAGAACCTCTCCGACAATTCTTGCTGATTTCTTATATGGTTTTGATGAAATGATTCCCATGTCGTACATGGCAAACAAAATTCTTCTGTGTACGGGTTTTAATCCGTCCCGTGCATCCGGTAACGCGCGTGCCATGATTACCGACATAGAGTAGTCGATATAAGCTTTTTTCATCTGAGATTCGATGTTCACCGGAATAATTCTTTCTTCTTCCATTATTTAATTTTAGATTTTGTAAACAGTTAAAATGCTGTAATTTAGTAATTTGCAATTTTTTGAAATAAAAGACGAAAATACAAAAAAAAACGATATGATTCTGCTTAAACGTATCTTTTTTTGTTTAAAATCCTAAAAAGAATCCGAAGAGACCGATTATAACTCCCACGATCATGTTAACTCCTTTCATGAGGAAAAAGTTACGTCGTGATGCTGCCAATAATGGGATTGCTCCATGCCCGTCTTGAACAATAGAATTGACCAATAAAATACTGAAAGGAATTGAGCCTCCTATGTACAAAATAACAAAAATAAGGTGTGGCCCTGACTCTGGAATAATCCCTATAATGATGGCCATAAGCAAGAGCAGTAGCGCAGTCCATCGATGTTGCTCAATGATGGCATTAACATCAACAAATAAGTATAATGCTTTTAGAACTAAAAGGACTCCAAATGTCCATAATAAAACCGATAGAAAATGTTTTTTGATGACATGTTCCCATAAGTGTGAACGTAAGAAATGTTCGGAGGAAAGTGCCACAATAATCATAGTAAAAAGTGCCAAACAAAGAAAGATTATATTTTCCCAAGAAAATACACTATGATGTTCATGAGCATGGGTTTCCTCGCAAGAGACAGCTGATGTAGAATGTGCACAATGTTCAAGATCGTCATGTGCTATAGTCGTTTGAATTTCGGAGTGTCCCATATCAGGCATTCCGCCATGTTCATGTGAAAATGTTCCCGTTAAGATGGCAATGATATAGATGAGCAGACCGGAAATCAGTATAAATCGCGGGAATGAATGTTTTTTAAGGTTTGCTATATTGAGATTTGCCGTTTGATGATGGTGGTGCGCTTCTGTATCATGTATTTCAAATGAGTGGTTTTCGAGTTTTAGTGTCTTATTTTTAAAAAAGAAATTTGTAATGATTCCTGCGACAATTCCAATAACCAAAAGAGAAACGGAGAGAAGGATGGTTAACTTAGGACTGTATGCAAAAATGACAAAGGCTTCATCTCCGAAAGTGCTAATCATTCCGGCCACTAAAGCACCAAAAGAAAGCAAACGATGGGTGAAGAGGGAAACAATAGTAAATCCTCCCAAACAGCCCGGAATGAGTCCCAAGAAGGCAGCAATAACGATTTGGAGAATTGGTTTGTTTTGTAATTTAGCCATCATATTTCCGGAAGAACTTACATTGACAAACTCAATAAGTAGTAGCATTACCATAACCAAGCAAGTTATGGTCAATGTGCTTGTAATCACTTCTATAAATGCGGGAAAAAGAGTTGTCATAGGCTATGAGTTTTTGGAGTATGCCGTTTGAAAATCGGTTCTTGCAATGAATGAACGCCCAAGGGTAACTTCATCGGTAAATTCAAGTTCTTCCCCAATACCGATACCCCTCGCAATCGTCGTTATTTTTTTTACGTTATCACGGATATTTTTATAAATGTAAAAATTCGTAGTATCTCCTTCAATGGTTGCCGGAAGAGCTAAAATAACTTCTTCGGGTGTTGAGGTAGAGATTCTTTCGAAGAGACTTTGTAAGGTAAGCTGTCCGGGGCCGATGCCGTCCATAGGAGAAATAACGCCTCCCAAAACATGATAAACGCCCGAAAATTGATGGGTCGCTTCGATGGCAATCACATCTCTGATGTCTTGCACAACGCAAATAAGTTGTGGGTTTCGTTTATTGTTATTGCAAATATTACAAATGCGATTATCAGAAAGATTATGGCAAATTTCACAACTATGGAGATCCGTTTTTAAGTTTTTTATAGCACTGAGTAATTGTTCTACTTCTTCTAAAGGCAATCGGTTGATGTGGAGTGCAAGACGCAAGGCGGTTCTTTTTCCGATCCCCGGTAATTTCGCAATTTCGTTGATGGCAGTATCCAATATTTTTGAGAAAATGTGAGTCATCTGAATTTTTTTACAAAATTAATAGTTTTTTTCCAATTTATGATTCAATATTGAAAAAAAACAGAGACTCTTTCCTACAACGTTTAATAATCAAATTTATACGTAATTCCAAGATAATAGGTGTCATCTGGCGTGGCAGTCATTAATTCATTGTCTGCCCTTAGATAAAAAATCAAACTATGTTTCTCCGCTATTTCATATTCAACTCCTAACTTGGTACGAATGGATTCAATTCCGTTTTTTCTGGGTTGGTTAAGTGTAAGAAAAAGATCTCCGGAAACAAACAAACTGAGCGGAACTTTATCAAAGTTGTAAATAAACTCTATTTTATTGCGGAATATCATTTCGGGATTTGGAATAATTTCTTCCTTTTTTGGAAAAAAGGTGTTTTGATAACGTGCACGATAACTTATCTCAAATTGATTGATTTTCTCTTTATAGCTCAAATTTACATTTACACGATAGCGATTATCAAAAGTGTTGTTTTCGGACATTTCATTAATGAAATAAAAGGCGCCTCCTATTTCCAATCTCGGTTTCCAGAAAATATACCCTACATCAACTTTAGTAGCCAAACGATCAAATTTTGTGCCGTATTGGTTAAGGCGAATCTCTTCTTTAAGCGAAAATTCCCATCGTTCATTAACTTCAGTTCCGGCTTCTCCCGTGATAATAAATCCCATATCCGATGATTGTGCAAATCCTTTATAAAAACCTATGAAGAATAGAAGGATAAGGAGCCCAATCCGGTTGATATTATTTATTCTTGTCTTCATTTTTTCTCGTTAATTTAATTTATTGTGCAAAAAAACGACAAGAAACTGAACTAAAACTGAAATTCTAAATGAAACCATTCTAAATAATCTGTCAGAAATTGTAAACCGGATGATTTTAATTCATGATAGAGTGGATTTTCCGAATAGTTCGAATCAAAACAAAGAAGATAGATATCTGTTAAACAATCCAAATTTTTAAGGAGTTGAAATTCTTGGCAAATTACCTCCACAGGTTCTCTTTTCTTTAAAAGAATTTCATTGTAAATAAATAGGGTATAACTATTTGCGGACACAGATAAATCAGGCAAAAAATCAAACGGATCTGTTCTGTTAATTTCAGCATTTTGAATAATCAGCGCATCGGAAAGCAATTCGGATGTGTTATCCTCTTCTGCAATAAGAGAGAGCTCATAATACAATTTATCCACTTTTAATTCGTCTGTTGCTAGTACTCGTGCTCGATTGTAAAGAAAAAGATAATATTTGATTTTTTCCGGAAGTTTAAATGCTTGAACTATCTTTTGTTCTTGCCGATACAATGTGATTTGATATGTCTCATCATAGATGGAGAAATTTGCATTTTTTTGATATTCAATCAAATTAAAATAATATGCCAATAAATTCCGAACACTATTTTGGTATAAAGACTCCATGCTTCTATTTTGACGTATGTAATACGCAGAAGAGAGCAAAAAGTTACAGAAAAGAGGTTATTTTTTACTAGCGAAAAAGAGAAAATCTTTTTCTTCTTTGGAGAGTGCTTCGTAGCCGGATTTGGAAATTTTGTCCAAAATAGCATCAATTTTCTTTTCCTGTTCTTTTTTACGAGTATTGTATTCTTCATCGGACATAGGTCTGTCTGAAGATGAGGTGTAGGAAGTGTAAAATTTTTGTTTTTTCTTTTTCTTCTTTATTTTAAATGGATGAAAAA
>CAZWCI010000017.1:10942-18981 GCA_964632815.1 uncultured Lentimicrobiaceae bacterium
TCTTGAAATACCGGGAATGTTTGATAAGCAATTTGATAAAGAAGATTCCCGGCAATTCCGCCTATAAGATAGGTAAGGAGTAATTTTTTTTCGCTAAGATATTGATTGAAAATCCTTCCCGCTACAACAAGCATAAGCATATTAAACAAAATATGCCAAAAACTGATGTGGAAAAACAGAGATGTGACGATAGACCATGGTTGAAAAATGAAAGTTTCAAAGGAGGCCGGAACCGACAAAAGTTGAATCACTCTGGTCATAACCACTTCATTAATATTACTGTTCATTAGAAAAGCAATCAAGGACATAATTCCACGGAAGAGGAGATAACTTATATAAACGCCAACATTAATCATTACCAGTAAGTTAAGAGCAGAACGTCTCTGAAAGAATTCTTTCAGAATCATTCTAAAATTGGGCGTTTGAAAAAGAGGATTTCTTGCAAACATCTTAAAGGGAATTAATAATAGCGATATTGATTGCGATTCAGACGGTCATGTTTTCGCCATATTAAAATAAGGATGATCCCAAAGAGCATTCCTCCGAGGTGCGCAAAATGGGCAACTCCGTCTGTAGAGCCGGTAACCCCGTAAAAAAGTTCAAGTGCTCCGTAGGCAATGACAAACCATTTTGCCTTGATGGGGAAAAGAAAATAGAGATAAATGCGGGAGTTGGGGAACATCATTCCAAAAGCCAATAATAAGCCGAATACAGAGCCGGAGGCACCGATAACATTGTAGGAATTTAAGTAATATTCTTTATATTCTGTGATGAATGAAAGAGCATAATCACTATATGCAGTATTTGCAGGATTGAGTTGCCAAAGTCTGAAATGTTCTTGAAAATTAAGAAATTGGGTGTATATATCACCAGAATACGGACTAATATGAAACTGATGTTGATCTGTAAGTAGGATTAAATTTTGTAAGACGGGTTCATTCAGAAATTGATTGATTAATGTCAATTCGCTACCAATTTGGAAAAATATGATGACATAATGTATGAAAGCTGCTCCGATTCCGGTAATTAAATAGTAGATTAAAAACCGCTTTGGGCCCCAAACATTTTCAATAGTCGCTCCAAACATCCATAGCGCAAACATATTAAAGAAAAGATGAGCGAAATCTCCATGCATGAACATGTAGGAGATGATTTGCCAAGGATGAAAATCTCCGGCACCAAAATAATGCAATCCCAATATAGCATCCAAATCAATGTCCATATTAGCTAAAACAAATTTAGCTAAAAAAAACAGCCCGTTAATAATCAATAGATTTTTTACAACGGGAGGAAGGATATTAAAACGATTAACTCTGATTTCGTCGGACATATTATTGGTTTACAATTTGATGGAGATGTATAGTTTCATCAAAAAATGTCTAAAAAAAAACGCCGTTTGATAGGCGTTTTGAGCGGAAGACGGGTCTCGAACCCGCTACCTACAGCTTGGAAGGCTGTCGCTCTACCAAATGAGCTACTTCCGCTTAAGGAAGAAAGTGGGAGGGGGAGGATTCGAACCTCCGAAGGCTTCGCCAACAGATTTACAGTCTGCCCCATTTGACCGCTCTGGTACCCTCCCAACTATTGGAGCCGGTAGACGGATTCGAACCGCCGACCAGCTGATTACAAATCAGCTGCTCTGGCCAACTGAGCTACACCGGCTTGTAAAATAGTTCTTCAGTTTTCAAATAACGTGTTGAACTTGAAATTCAGGCTGCAAAAATACTCTTTTTTTAAATAGAAATAATGGCCTATAGTATCTTTTTTTATAAAAAAAATGTAACTGTATGAATTTTAGATTTTTATTTTTTGAAACATCGCGTGATTTCCCGTTTCCCGGGCGGTCCTTCTAAAGATTCTACCTCAAATCCGGCGGCTTTCATGTTCCTTTTAACACTTCCTTTGGCACAATAAGTGATCAATATAGAATTTGAAGCCATTGCAGAATATAATTTGCCGAATATTTCTGCCGTCCAGAGTTCCGGTTGTATCTCCGGACCGAAAGCATCATAATATACAAGTTGATAACCATCCTCAAGTTCAGTATGTTCAATTGTATTGATGGTTTTAGTGAACCCGAATTCCTTCTCTATCCATATTTTTTCTTCTTTCTGAGTGCTGTGCATCCTGAGAAATTCCGAATAATATTTATCTCCTGTATATGTTTTATAGTTGAGCAGTCCCACTTCCTCAAGAGTTAACGGATAAGCTTCTATCGTGTGGTAGTCAATAAGACGGTTTCCCTTGTTGCATAAAGTGAGCGTAGCATTTAATCCGGTGCCGAAACCCATTTCTAAGATTTTAATCACGGCGAAGTCCGGGAAAAAATGAAGTCCGGATTTGATATAAATGTGCATTGATTCTCTGTAGGCACCGTGCATTGAATGATAGTGTTCGGGTAGTTCATCCAAACGCAATGAGGAGGAACCGTCTTCGGTAATAAATGGAGTACGTTTTAAAAATTTACTCATGAAGTCGCTGCAATTTCTTGGTCTTGCGCTGTTTGGTCAGTTGACTTAATTCGTCAATGTTGGCCGCAAAGGTAAAATAGTTCGGGGTGGCTCCGGCGGCAAAATGTGCCCGCGAAAATCCGATCTGAATGGAGGAGATGTTTACGGTAAATCCATAGGAAAACCCGGCTAAGGTTCTGCTCTGCGGGATTTTCATCTCTTGATGGCGATTATGATTGTAGGACAATTGTAATGATAAATATTTAATTGGGATGATTTCAATCCCAAATACGAAATGGCGAAAAAAATTGTCGAAAAACAGAGAGGCATCTGACGGATATTTGTATGCTCCGGTCATTCCGTCCTTTTCCAATAAAGGATCTTTTTCTCCGACGTATGCCATATTCCATTTGTATAATGAGTGTAATGAAATATGGTATCTAACGGGTAAATGGGCCAATCGTTGGGAAAAAGCCAGCTGTATGTCAAACGGGAGTGCCTCAAATCTTCCGGTTATATAAGGTTTTAATGGTGACCCTGCATTGCGAACCAAAAGGGTAAGAGAAATTTGCTTGTCGGGATGGTAATAGGTTCCTGCTACATCTACGGCCAATCCGAAAGAATTGTATGATTCGTATCCCGAATAGATCAATTTGAGTGCGGCTCCGATTGAAAAATTACTGTCTAACTGGCGGCCCCAAGCGGTGGTCAGTGCATAATCCCCGGCCGTAAATGAACCCAGAGTGTTCCCACTTTCATCTGTTTGTGTGAATGAACCATATCCTACCGTTTGCAAGGAAAAAGCAAAAGAACCGGCTTTTTTAAAATGGTGCGCATAAACAAATGATCCATATCCGGTATTGGAAAAATAGTCAGTAAAGTTGGCTGCTAACGAAGTGTGAAAATCAGGAGAGAGCATAGAAGGATTGTAAATCGCAATAAACGGATCTGCATGGTGAACGGAAATCAAATTGCCCCCTAATGCGGCTTGTCTTGAGGAATTGCTGAAATTCAAAAAGTTATAGGTCTGATTTCCTCCAATCTGAGATGCCGCAGGAATGATAACTCCCAATACTAATCCGATGAAGAAAATCATTGTCCGTAAGCTCATAAAATTCATATTTTTTGCAAAGTTACACCAATTTTTTTATATAGGATCTTCTTTATTCTATTCCTCTTTATAATAGAATATGTTACAAAACGATTTTATAAGCTCTTTTATTTTAAAGGAAAACCGACTTGTGAAAAAATAGTATTATCTTTGCATTCATATCGTTCAATTACTCTTTTGTATGGCATATATAGAGTTGGAAGTTTCGGATGTACAAAGTTCTCAAGCCCAGGGGGAAGCATTTGCCCTGATTTTGAAAGAGAAGGGTGGGGACAGATTTGTTCCCGTGGTTATTGGCATCAGCGAAGCCAGAGCCGTCGTTTTTGAACTCAATCGAATTAAACCCCACCGCCCCGGCCCTCACGATTTGTTTGCACAATTGGCAGATTATTGCCGGATGTTTCTTCATAAAATTGTTATTTGGAAGTTTGAAGCCGGAGTCTATTATGCCCATATAATCATGCAAAATCAGGAAGAAAATTCCTTTGAAATTGACGCTCGTACTTCTGATGCCGTTACGCTTGCTCTTAAATTTTCAGCACCGATTTTTATAGAAGAATCTATCTTTGATACAGTCGGATTGGCCCCTTCAGCTTCTAAAAACGACCTTCCTTCCGATAATGAGGAAAATGCCGATGAAGTCGAAGAGTATGATAAGTTTATTAAACAAAAATTAGAAGAAATGACTGTTCCTGAACTTGAAGATCTCCTTACAGGGGCTATCGAAAGTGAGGATTATGAATTGGCATCCAAAATTCACGAGGAACTTAACCGCAGAGAACACTTTCCTTCATGAAAATGATACTTATTTTAAATTCCGGATATAATATTCAATTTCATTAATCAACAAATCTTTCTTTATTACGCGTTTGTCTTTGTCCACAAGAAAAAGATAAGGAATTGTCCTGAGGTCGAAAAGATTGTCTTGCTCTAAATTGTGTGTGTAATTCCAGCCGTTCAAATAACTCGGATTGGCGGCCTCTTTCAAATATTTTCTCCACAACTTTTCATTATCTTCAAAATAAACGGTCAACACTTTTACTTTTCCGTTATTCACAGCTTGGATTAAGGTGGGCATCTTGGACATGGCTTCTCTTACAGAAATACAGGTCGGACAATCAGGATTTTGAAAATAGATGATCATATAATTACATTGAATTTTATGAAGTGAGGTGATGCTATCGTTAGCCAGCATAATTTCAAAATCAGGAAGTTGTGAACCCCTAAGGTTGATATTGATTAGAGATAATTCTCTTGTGTAACGTACTTTTCTCGCTTCTTCCAGCTCAGGAAGTGTGAGGGCGTCTTGCAACATAATAATGTATAAATCTTCCGAGCGATAGGGCGAATAGATACTTCCCAATACTTTTTCCAACTGATCAAAGAAAAGATAGTAGGTTTTTGGAGAGATTCTCATCTTTTTAAGTAACATTTTGAGGTAGGGAGCTCCGTCTTCGTTTTCAAATTCATAGAGTAAACCTGCATATTCTTTGATTTTGTCCGAAGTCATCTGTGTATATAAAAGTCGTTCGTCTTCAAAAGGGTAGGAGTCAAAAGTGTGTTCTGCAAAATAGCTGTATAGGAGCATTCTATTTTGATAGAAATTTTGCGGTGGAGGTGGAATTTCTAATCCTGCCTTGACGATAGAGGCCAATAGATTGCCTTCGTGGGTTTTGATAAGATCTTCCTGATAGGTTTTATGTGCCAGTTCAGTTGCCTGAGCTTTTCCCATGATGTTGTCTGCCATGTTTTGTTTCATGTAGTCAGGCATACTACTCTTTTGAAGATCCTGGAACTCTTTTTCATATTCTCCCATGATTTTCCGGTATTGATACATCTCTTTGATATATGCAACGTATGCGGCATTCTCGGGATTGTTTTCAAAAACAATATCTTCGCCGCTCACGGAAATGGACAAACGGTCTATCTTTTCAGAAGAGGAAATGATAATTTCAGCCAATGTTACGGAATCTCCCGTGATTTGATACATGCCCGGTGTGAGCTTCTCTTTACCTTTGAATACCACAGTCGGAATATTGGCAATCCGCTGTAGAGTTACGAAAGTTGTTCCGTTATATTTCTGAAAATAGAGAGAGTCATGCTCTGTCTTGTCGTGAGAAAAGTTGATTTTGTATCCTTGTCCTTGAACGGAAAGAGAAGTCAAGGTAAAAATCATACATAGTAATAAGATATTATTCTTCATGTCGTATGTAGTTAAAAGCGTTTCCAAAATTATCTATAATGTCGGAGGCAATAAGACTTTCCCAAGATTGCTGCTCTAAAGCAAAGTCTCCGGCCAATCCGTGGATATAGGTGCCTAAAATAGCGGCTGCCGAACAAGAGTAGCCCTTCGCGGTCAATGCCAGAAGAAGCCCGGTAAGCACATCTCCGCTGCCGGCGGTTGCCATTCCCGGATTGCCGGTGGTGTTGACCAATAATTTTCCGTCAGGAAGGGCTATCACACTATAAGCTCCTTTCAAAATCATAATTACTTCGTATCGAACTGCAAATTGCCGTAGTTTTTCCCAACGATCAAAGTCATCATCGGCTTTCCCACACAATTTTTCAAATTCTTTAAAGTGGGGTGTTAAGATACTATTTTGCGGCAAATAGGCAAGATAGGTCTTGTGCTCTGACAAAATGTTGAGCGCATCCGCATCTAAAATAATAGGGGAGTGAATATCATCCAGCAGATTTTTGAGGCCGCTGACTGTTTTGGGGTGTCGCCCGATGCCCGGGCCGACTGCAATACTGTGGTACGGACTGTCCGAAAGCTCTATTCCGGAAAAGCATTGCTCCTCTCGGTCGGCACTCCAAATGGCTTCAGGAACGGATCCGGCAAGAAGCAAGGTGTTTCGTTTAGCCGTATGGACGGTGACTTTCCCGATTCCGCCCCGCAGGGCACTTCGTGCGGCAAGGATAGCAGCTCCCGGCATTACTTCCGAGCCTGCAATCAACAAACCGTGTCCATTGCTTCCCTTGTGGTCAAAAATATGGGGTGTCTGTAAAAATAACGAGACTGTCTCACGGTCAATCATCTTCGCGATTGGCTTTATCCCGTCGGGGACTGTCAATCCGATATCTACAATGGTGCATCTTCCCACATAATGTTCATTTTCCGGCATCACGTAAGCTTGCTTCATCCATTGAAAAGTCAAAGTTAAAGTGGCGCGGATTACCGGGTGGTGCTCCGGAGTATGGTGATCGGGAAAAAGCCCCGAAGGGACATCAACTGCTACTACTGTTGTGTTGAGGTGGTTGATAAAGTCTATTGCTTCTGCATAATAGCCCTTCGCGGGTTTCGAAATGCCAATTCCGAAAATGGCATCTATGACTAAAGGGTGTTGCGAAAGTTCAACAGAGTCCGAAAAAGACAACAAAGCGGCACGGCTGTTTTGTGAAGTTAATTCCTTGAAACGTTCCCGATTGTGGGTGCAATCGGGACTATATTGCACTTGCTCGTTTACGGAAATGGCTGTTACAGGCAACTGTTCTTCGGCTAAAAGCCGGGCAATGGCAAACCCGTCCCCTCCGTTATTTCCGGGGCCGCAGAAAATGAAAATACCGTCGTAATTGTTTAGTTGGAGTATAGATTTCAAGGTATCGGTAAATCGGGTAGCTGCGCGTTCCATGAGCGTAAGTGACGAAATCGCCTCCTGCTCCATCGTCCATTGTTCACTTGCCCGAATCTGTGCAACACTCAAAATCATAATTACTTTAAATTTAGTAAGTGCAAAAATACAAATAATTGAAAAGCTTTTTGTCTTCTGATAGAAAATTGATACAAAAGTTGCTTGCTTTCTTTTTTTTATTAAATTTGCGGCTTAAAAAAATCGAACAAAACAATTATTTATTCATTAAAAACTAATTATTATGTTTAAAAATCACCCAAAAGGATTGCTGGCAGCTGCACTTGCCAACATGGGCGAACGATTCGGCTTCTACACGATGATGGCGATTTTGTCTCTATTTCTCATGGCAAAATTCGGACTCACCGGCGGTGAAGCAGGATTGATCTACTCCATTTTTTACTTTTCTATTTATGTGCTCGCTTTTGTTGGCGGCTTAATTGCCGATAAAACCAAGAATTTTAAAGGAACAATTTTGGTGGGACTTATTCTCATGGCAGTAGGTTATTTCTTGATTGCCATCCCCACGGGAACTCCTGTGCCGGCCGATAAGTTTGTCTTCTTCCTCACCATGACTTGTCTGGGACTCTTCGTTATTGCTTTCGGAAACGGCTTGTTTAAAGGGAACTTGCAAGCATTGGTAGGCCAAATGTACGACAATCCCAAATATTCTCACATGAGAGATTCCGGTTTCCAATGGTTCTATATGTTTATCAATGTGGGTGCCATTTTTGCTCCGTTGGCTGCGGTAGGCGTTCGTAACTGGTGGGTGACTTCTCACGGTTTTCAATACAACCCCGACCTCCCGGCACTCTGTCACCAACATTTGGGTGGTACATTACAGGGCGA
>CAZWCI010000018.1:0-18932 GCA_964632815.1 uncultured Lentimicrobiaceae bacterium
AAAGATACTTCAAACCGGAAAATAGCAGAAGCAATCTATAATGCAGCTCTAATTTATTTAGATATGCTAAAGGATAATGAAAAAGGAAATCAAATGCTTGAAATGCTGACCGAACGTTATCCAAAACATGAATATACACTACCTTCCTACTACCTACTCTATCTAAATTATCAAAAATCAGGAAATTCTAAATCTGAAAACTATAAAAATATCATCCTCAGCCAATACCCAAATACCGATTATGCCAAGCTGATTCAAGATCCCAAATATTATGAAAAATTAGCAGAACAAGCGAAATCATTGGAGATTAAATACGAAGAAACCTATCAGGCATATTCCGCAAAACAATGGAACCGCACGATCACCCTTGCGGATGAAGCTCTTCCGCTCTGTACGGATACGGTATTAGCTTCCAAATATTCCTATTTGCGTGCCATTGCAAAAGGACAAACCGAAGGAGAAAATAGTTTGAAAGAGGAGATGTATCGAATTGTAACGCTCTACCCCAAAACCGAAGTAGCCGGGTTGGCAAAATTATTTCTTTCTACAAGTAGTGCTGCTCCAACAAATTCAACCACTACCGCACAAAACAAGAAAACCGATACTCCCGACACAAAAACTCCTCAAGATATTTTTGTCATTTCGCCTCAAGAACAACACTTCATTATCATGATTGTGAACGTTCACAAGATTACCGGTTCTATTTTGGATATAAAAAATGACGTTGCCGCATTTAACCGAACCTATTACGGGTTGTTGAATCTGAATATCAGCAGTATATATATCAATCAAAATGAACAAATCCTGACGGTTGCCAAATTCAAAAACCAAGAAGCCGCCATGAACTATTATAATAATCTGATTCAGGATGCGAAATTATCCCCGTTCCATAAAACAAAAGCCATTGTTTCCTACGCCATCTCCGCACCCAATTATACGTCATATTACAATCAAGTCGATCAAAGAGCTTCCTACGAAGCATTTTTCAAAAAGAATTATCTAAAAGAAGATTAATGTGGGTACGCACACTTCTTCAACAACTATTTTTTATATCTTAGCCGATCTAAAATTTCTCTAAGGTAATATGGGAAAAGTCTGGAAATGTTTATTTAATAAAACAAAGAAATACAGCATATTAATAATTCTTTTTATCGGGAATTGTTTTTATGCATCCGGACAGTTTTATAACGGATCCCAACTTTCTTTTGGCAAAAATAGAGTACAACATCAAAAATTTAATTGGCTCTATTACCGCACCGACCAATACGATGTCTATTATTACCCCACCGGAAAAGCATTGGCAGAATATACCACATGGAAAGCAGCTCAATACATTGAAGAGATTGAAACTTTTCTCAATTTTTCATCTTCCAAAAAATTACAATTCATTGTCTATAACACCCAATCGGACTTTCGGGAATCAAATTTCGCTTACGATGATGCCGAATTTTACAATCAGGGAGGAATCACCAATGTGTACGGCACAAAAATCTATCTCTACTTCGACGGCAATCATCAGCATTTAGATCAAATGATTCGGAGTGGAATCATGAATATATATGCCCATTTGATTGTTGAAGGGGAAAGTATGGGCGCCAACATCTCTTCGGAGCACCTCTTTTCCGTTCCGGATTGGTATTACATCGGACTCGCTTCATACATCGGCAACGAATGGAATAGTGAGTTGGATGCATACGTCAAAAATGGTATCTTAACCGGGCGCTATCCGGACTTTGACGAGTTGTCGCCCCTCGATTCAAGATATGCAGGGCACTCTTTTTGGAAGTTTATCGCAGATAAATACGGGAAACATGTAATTCCATCAATTCTTTACGCAACACGTGCTTACCGAAACTTTGAACGCGGTTTCTCATCGGTGCTGGGAGTGGATTATAAAACCTTGCAAGTCAATTGGTATCGCCACTTTTTTGTTCTCTATAAAAAAGAGAATAAAAGAAGTCGGCCAACCGGAGAATCGGCTCTTGCCAAATATAAAAACCGAAGAACCTATTCTCAATTTCGTTTTTCTCCGGATGGTAACTCTTTTGCTTATGTTACCAACGAAGCCGGACAGATAAAAATTTGGTTAAAAACCGAAGAGATGAAGAAACCTCGTATGGTTTTTCGAAGGTATCAAAAGACTGAAGATAATCCGGATCAGACTTTTCCTCTATTGGCTTGGCATCCATCTGGAAAAATATTGGGATTTACCCTCGAAGATAAAGGGAGATGCTATTACTATCCCTATGACGTAACAGAGAAAAAAACAGGGGAACGCAGATTAATTGATCTCGAAAAAATTACCGATATCTCTTTTTCTGAAGATGGTAAACTCATGGTTTTTACAGGATTCAAAAACGGGCAATCCGACATTTTTGTATATAGCTTTATAGCCCGCTCGATTCAACAAATTACCAACGATTTTTATGACGATGCCACTCCTCGTTTCTCGGAAGATGGTCGTTATATTTTTTTCTCGTCCAAACGCCCACATGATTCTCTAGCCCTCTCTTCTCCAAAACCATTCTATCAAACCGAAATACAATCCGCTTATGATTTGTTCCGATATGATTATAAACAGAAAGAGAATCAACTATTTAGAATTACCCACACTCCAGATGCAAATGAAACAGGCATACGAATGATTTCACCGAATGAGATTATCTTTTTGAGTGATGAAAACGGGATTAATAATCGATATTATGCTCTGTTGGATAGTGCCATCAGCTATATCGACACAGCCATTCATTATCGTTACACTGCAACTATAAAACCACTGACAGACAATATTTTCAATATTCAAGAACAAGATTATAATGCGTCAAAAGGGGTAACCGCAGAAATCGTCTTACATGACGGGACTCAGCATCTCTACATATCTCCGTTTAATGCATCTCCGCTGTCAACTTCCATCGCGACTTCCTCTATTAAGATGAAAATGCAACTTGAAACCGCACGCAAGGACAGTATCCAAAAAGTCAGACTGCAAGAAAAGCCCATTCAGAGAGGATTTTATCAGGTTCGGCAAAGTGACATCATCCGTGCTTCGTCCGATAGCATATCATTATCAACTCCCAATGGACCTGCTTCCTATGATGCCCTCACAAACGGACTTTCCTTTACAAGGCAAGTGGCACGGAACTATTATGTTCAATATTCCATCAATAAGTTAATTACCCAAGCCGATTTTAGTTTTTTAAATACCTCATACCAACAATTTACCGGAGGAACCAATCCTATTTACCTCAACGCAGGATTGAATGCCCTCATCATGGTCGGAGTGAACGACCTATTCGAGAATCACCGGATTACAGGAGGATTTAGAATCTCTTTTGATTTGGATAACACGGAATTTATGTTCAGCTACGAAAATCTCTCTCGCCGTGTGGACCAACAAATTGTGTTGTACCGACAAACATTGAAATCCACGATTCAGGATTATCTCTATAAACAATACTCCAACAGTGTTTTCTACATTACCAAATACCCATTCAATAAATTCAATTCCATCAGGTTAACTTTAACGGGACGATATGATAAAAATGTGATGGCCGGACTAAATGATTATTCGCTCAAAGCAGCAGATGTAAGTCATTATTGGGGCGGTGTGAAAGTGGAATACATTTTTGATTCTTCCAAAGAGTTGTATACCAATCTTTGGAAAGGATCCAAAATAAAACTGTTTGCCGAATATTTGCATCGTATTGACAATGAAAATAAGAACTTATTCGTGGTTGGTTTTGATGCCCGAAAGTCGGTTAAGATTTATCGAAATATGACTTGGGCAACGCGACTTTCGGGAAGCACCAATGTGGGTTCTAATCGGTTGGTCTACTACATGGGTGGTGTTGACAACTGGATGTTTGCCAAGTTCAATAGTGATATTTGGGTAGACATTACAAAAGATTACGCCTATCAAACATTGGCTACCAATATGCGGGGATTTGAGCAAAATATTCGCAACGGCACCTCTTTTATCCTTTTAAGTACGGAATTGAGGATTCCTTTTGTTCAGTTGATTGCACAAAAAAAGGTGGGGAACAATTTCCTGAATTCGCTGCAATTGATTCTTTTCGGTGATTTCGGAACCGCATGGACCGGCCTGACTCCCTACTCCGAAGATAATTGTCTCTATACACGCTACATCTATTGGGGACCCAACGAGGTCAATAGCATCAAAATCAAACGACAAGTAGAACCCTTTGTGGCCGGCTTCGGAGCAGGATTAAGAGCTTCGTTCTTCGGATATTTTCTCCGACTCGACTACGCGTGGGGTGTAGAAGATTACAAGATTTACCAAAAAAAGGGAATGTTGCTCTTCTCCATCGGATTGGATTTCTAATCTTTATCCCAATTTTTCTTTATAAGCTTGATAACCCGGACGAGCAAGCACTTCAAAACCAGTATCTTTGCGAACAATACCAATCGCCGGATGGGGTACACCATTAAAGAAAGTGGTCTTCACCATCGTATAATGAATCATATCGTCAAAAGCAATGCGGTCTCCAATTTCCAATGGTTCGGGAAAAGCATAATCACCCATTCCCATAAAATCACCGGCCAAACAAGAGCATCCTCCAAGACGATAAACATATTTGCTGTCGGGAGTCGGATCCGTAGCCCCGATAACAGTCGGTTTGTAAGGCATTTCAAGACAATCGGGCATGTGGCAAGAAAAGGATACATTCAACATGGCCGTTTTAATCCCCTTGTTTTCGACAATATCCTCTACCGTAGCGATCAAAATGCCGGTTTGCCATCCGACAGCCTCTCCTGGTTCCAAAATAAGTTCTTTAATATTGGGATATCGTTGTCTGAAATCTTTAAGAAGTCCAATCAGGTGCATCACATCATAATCTTCGCGAGTAATCAGATGACCACCCCCGAAATTCACCCACTTACACTCCTTGATAAGATGCGAAAATTTCTTCTCAAAAGCCGCCAAACAATTTTCTAACGCATAACTGTCATTTTCACACAAAGCATGAAAATGGAGTCCTTCAATTCCTTCGGGCAGTCGATCCGGCATATTTTCCGCCAAAATTCCCAATCGCGAGCCCGGGAGTGCCGGATTATACATATCGGTTTCCACTTCCGAATATTCCGGATTTACACGCAATCCGAAACTCACTTTTTTTGGAAATGCAAGTGCCTCCTCTTTAAACCGAAACCATTGCGACAACGAATTAAATGTGAGCATCTTACTATAAATAAGAAAATCGCGAAAATCTTCAGATGTATAGATGGGCGCATACGAATGAGCTTCACATCCCATCTCTTCCACAATCAGACGCGCTTCATTCACCGAGCTGGCGGTTGCCCCTTTCAAATACTGTTTTACCAACGGAAAAGAATTCCAAAAAGAAAAACCCTTCAAGGCACAAATAATTGACACGTCGGCTTCTTTTTGTACTAAATGCAACAATTGTAAATTGGCTTCCAAAGCCTCTTCGTACATTACATAACAGGGAGACGGGAACATTTCGTATGACGCTTGACTCATAATATTCATATTTTTCGCAAAAATACAAAAATGATTTAATATTAGGGCGTGCCGGCTTCGCCGTCGGTCTCCGGTTACAAGTCCGCAGCCGTAAGCTGTGTGCTCGCAAAGCCACAAAAAGAGCTTCCTCCGGTCGCTTTTTTGTGGCAGCGGCACATAAGCTTCCGTCTTTGCGGGCTTTCCACCTACAACCTCACGCAACGGAACGGCTAGTTTTTTGTATGAGTCAATCTTTTTTTGTTTAGGGAATCCTCATTTAGACTGGGCAAAACCCATTTATCCATTCCCATCATTTTATCTTCATAAAAACTTGCCAAAATGGGAATATTCAAAATATTTTGCAACTTGATTTGTGTTTCAATGGTTAAGTTCTCTTTTCCACTAACAATTTTTGTAATTTGTTGTGGAGAAACTTCCATTGCTTTGGCAAGGTCTCTTTGAGACAAACCCAATTCGTCTAATTTCATTAGAACCTTAATTGCAATTTGTTGTGATTCACGCAACATTGCACGACTTTTTATTCGGGTTGTATTCCTTTCTAAAGTGTCCGTTTTCTCATTGGAAACCAAGGCCAAAAATTTTTCTTTATTTTTCATTGTTGTTCTATTAATAATTCATAAAAAGAATCTTCATCAAATACTCCATTCGTATTAAGATAGGCTCTAGCTATTTTCAATTTGTTCAATTCTTTGTCTGTATCGGGATGTTCTTGCATCGTTTGGCTCATTTTAATTGCCCCACCGGTAATAACAAAACAATTTTCATCCAATTTAATTGCATAGTATCGTAATCTATTTCTTTTTATTTTCCCTTTTTGAAACGCCAACAACTTATTACTTTCTGAATTTTGTAATGGTTGAAAATATATTCCATAAGATTCTTTATTTTTTGTAAGATTCTCTAATAAGTCCTGAATTTGTTCCGCATTTTCCAATATTTCATTGATAAATCCATAAATATTGTCTATATTGTTTTTCGTCGCATAATTTCTTAAATAGGTTACATCAGTCCATAATCCCATTAATCTATCATATTCATTATCAACCTCATCATCATAATGGAAGGCAAATAAATTCTCTGCAAAGATACAAATTATTTTCATTAAAATCAACTTGTAGGTTTATTTTTACTATCTTAATTATTTGTAAAAATAACATTTTATTTAATCTATTTAAGAGAAAGTAATATTATTTAATGTGGGTAAATCTTCGTTTTTGTTCATTTTGTTTTGAGAGTAAACAAGAATATATCCATTGTTCTTGCCATTCCCGCGCGTGAGGTCGTAGGCGGAAAGCCCGCAAGGACGCAAGCCGATGTGCCGCTGTTGCAAAAAAGCGACCGGAGGAAGCTCTTTTTGCAACTTTGCGAGCACACGGCTTGTGGACGCGGACTTGGAGCCGGAGACCGACGGCGAAGCCGGCACGCCCAAATAAATAAAATTCTAAAAATCATACTTAAGAGTCGGAAAATTTGAAAAAAAAATTGTACTTTCGCAGTTCATTTCATATCTTGTCCTCAAATGGACAAGAAAATGAAAAAAAAGAATTAAATGAAAAGACTATTTTTTCTTATTTTACTATTAATCAGCATCCTGAACAACTATGCGCAGCCATACACTGTGGATGGTATCATCGCAATTGTGGGAAAAGAAATCATCATGAAATCGGATATTGAAAAGGCATATGCCGAATATGCAGCTCAATATTCGGTCGTGGATGATGCCGAAGAGATAAAATGCTCCATTTTTGAAAAGAAAATCATCGAAAAGTTGATGGTTCATCAGGCAGATTTGGACAGTGTGGTGATTACGGATCAACAAGTGGAAGACCAACTCAATGCCCGAATCTCGTACCTTTTGCAACAAATCGGCGGCGATGTCAAAATTATTGAAGACTACTACCAAAAGTCGATGGATGAAATCAAAAAGGAGATGCGGGTAATGATGCGTGACCAGATGATTATGGATGAAATTCAGCGCGGACTAACTGAAAATGTGACGATTACCCCTTCGGAAGTGAAACTATTTTTTGATAAAATTCCGTATGACAGTCTACCGGTGGTTGAAGCAACATACGAATTCGGTCATATCGTACGGACACCTCCCGTAAGCGATGTAGAGATTGCTGAATTAAAGAGCAAGTTGGAAGGTTTTCGGGAACGGGTGCTTCGCGGCGAGAAATTTTCGTTACTGGCACGCCTCTACTCGGATGACCCGGGCAGTGCATCCAAAGGAGGAGAATTGGGTTTCATAGAACGAGGGACTCTCTATCCTGAGTTTGAAGCCGCAGCCTTTAAATTAAAATCGGGAGAAATCTCAGGCGTTATTCAAACCAAAGCCGGCTACCACATCATCCAAATGATTGAAAGAAAAGGAGATCGTATCAACGTTGCTCATATTTTATTGCAACCTAAACCCTCACCCGATGCCCAAGTGGCCGCCATTGAATATTTGGACAGCATCCGAACCGTGATTTTGACAGATAAAACCGAATTCAGTTTGGCAGCAATAAGGTATTCGGACGATATGAACCGAAACAGCGGCGGATGGGTCGTGAATAAATACACCGGTTCTGTCAAATTCGAAAAAACAGCTATCGACGATGCCACTTTTGCTACCCTCAACAAGTTGATTCCGGGAGAATACTCTTCTCCAATTCCCTACGTTACCGAAGACGGCAACATGGCCTATCGTATCGTATACCTCAAGTCGAAAGTGGCTGCACACAAAGCCAATATGACCGAAGATTACGACATGATTAAAAGTGCTGCGCTCGAAGATAAGAAAAGTAAAATTATCCAAAAATGGATATTGAATAAGGTACAAACCACAAGTATCAAGATTAACGATCAATACAGAGATTGCCCGTTTGTAGAAAATTTACAAATCCCATAAACTAAAAAATCCAATCGTTATGACGAATTTGAATTTTAATAATGATGTTGAAGCTATCGGAGCTTTTGTTGAAAAATATAACGAATTAAAGAAAGAGATTGCCAAAGTAATTGTAGGGCAAGACGAAGTAGTGAAGAGTATCCTAATGGCGATGTTCAGTAAGAGCCATGCATTGTTGATTGGAGTTCCCGGATTGGCAAAAACATTGATTATCACAACGATTTCCAAGACGATAAATTTGACTTACAACCGTATTCAGTTCACCCCCGACTTGATGCCCTCTGACATTATGGGAACGGAAATCTTGGATGAAAATCGTAAATTTAAATTTGTAAAAGGGCCTATTTTCGCCAATATTGTACTGGCAGATGAAATCAACAGAACGCCTCCGAAAACACAATCCGCTCTATTGGAAGCAATGCAAGAACGTTCGGTAAGTATGAACGGGATTACCTACCAACTGCCGGATCCTTTCTTTGTGTTGGCGACCCAAAACCCGATTGAGCAAGAAGGAACTTATCCGCTGCCGGAAGCCCAACAAGACCGCTTTATGTTCAACATATACCTAGATTATCCGAGCTTCAGCGAAGAGGTGGACGTTGTGAAGAGTACCATCCACGGAGAGATGCAAGAACCGAAACAAGTTCTTACCGCTGAAGATATTATTTTCTATCAGAAACTCCTACAGAAGATTCCGATTGCGGATAATGTGTATCAATATGCTGTCAATTTGGCTACCATTACTCGTCCGAACACCCCAAAAGCACATCCATGGGCCAATGATTACCTTACATGGGGCGCAGGTCCGCGTGCTTCCCAATTCCTGATTATCGGAGCACGAACTCATGCCGTGCTGAATGGTAAGTACTCTCCCGACATTGAAGACATAAAAGCTGTGGCACATAATATTCTACGCCACCGAATTATTAAAAATTATAAAGCCGAAGCGGAAGGTATCTCTATCGAGGATATTATTAATAAGTTTATTGAAATATAACGGCTCTGCGTAATCTTCTTCTATCACCATCCTCGATCATGGATTCTTTTATTATTCGACATTGTTGATGTAGGTTTTTATTATCGTCATCGGTGGATGATAACTTAATATTTTCTTAGTATTTAATATAATTATTCCAATTACAAAAAAATGAAGACAACCCAGGATTTAGAAAAAGAAG
Organism: uncultured Lentimicrobiaceae bacterium; assembly: GCA_964632815.1. Taxonomy (GTDB): domain Bacteria; phylum Bacteroidota; class Bacteroidia; order Bacteroidales; family WCHB1-69; genus DUOL01. The sequence goes on from CAZWCI010000018.1 coordinate 9,575, forward strand.
TGTCTGAATATTTGGATTATTTCTGTAAAGAACTGCCCGGACGAAGTGTGGGTAGTGAGGGTAACCAAATGGCTACTCTTTTTTTTAGAGAAGCCCTCTTCTCTATGAGCTGGTCTATTGAAGCTACACGACTGGAAGTGATGGACTGGATGACCGAAGGGGCAGATTTGATCTGCGAAGGACGTTGTTTTCCTGTTATGTCAAGTCCGTACTCAATAGGATGTAATCATGATTTGGAACTGGCGGCTGCCAGTACCATAGAAGAGTTGGAACAAGGTGATTTTAAGAACAAAATTATTTTGCTGCACGGAGAAATCGCTCAAGAACAGATTGCTCCCAAAAATTTTATATTTTGGAATCCTGAGAAGCATCAACGCATCGTACAGGCGCTGGAGCAAAGCGGCGTTAGAGCCATCATCTGCGCCACGGGCAGAAACTCTGCCACGACGGGCGGCGAATACCCATTTCCACTGTTTGAAGACGGGGACTTTTATATTCCTTCCGTCTTTATGACCGATGTGGAAGGAAAAAAATTACTTCCTTTTTGTGGAAAAATGGCACAATTAAATTCCTTTGCTACCCGATTGCCTGAAACAGCATATAATATCATCGGACGCAAAGGACGCAATCCAAAAAAAAGAATCGTTGTCACTGCCCATATCGATGCCAAGAAAGGAACCCCCGGTGCCATCGACAATGCAACCGGCGTGATTGTATTGCTGCTGCTTGCCGATCTTCTGAAATATTACCGCGGAGAACCCATCATCGAATTGGTGGCCTTCAACGGAGAAGATTATTATGCCGTTCCCGGACAAATGCAGTTTATTAACGATAACTCCGATACAATGGACGATATTGTCCTCAATATCAACATCGACGGCGCCGGCTATCATACAGGCCTGTCGGCTTTTTCTCCATTTAATCTACCGAAACCGATACAATCTATTTTTAATAAATTGATTGCGGAAACACCTGAGTTTATTGAAGGAATTCCATGGGTGCAGGGAGACCACAGCATCTTTGTCCAATACGGCCGCCCCGCCATCGCTGTCAGTTCCCAATGGCTGATCGAAAATATGGAAAATCAAAACGTTACCCATACCCCGAAAGATAAACCCTCTATTGTCAATCCCCAACGATTGGTCGAAATTTCCTTGGGACTCCAAAAGTTTATCAGAGAACTAGCACTCCAAATTAAATCATAATTCTTAATTTTAATAATATGATATTTTACTTTACAGGTACGGGAAATTCGCTCGATGCGGCTCAACAGATGGCAACCCATTTTAACGATCAATTGATTTCAATCGCAGAAGCAATGCACCATAAAACATTCGATTTTGAGCTGAAACCGGAGGAGAAGGTTGGCTTCGTCTTTCCAATTTATTTCTGGGGTGTACCCTCCATCGTTGTTGATTTTATAGCACAACTGAAACTGCACAACTACCAAAATCAATATATCTACACCGTGCTTACCTGCGGAGGAAGTGTGGGACAAGCTCATCGATTGCTTTCTAAAATGCTCTTCAACAAGGGATACCGACTCAACGCTGCCTTTTCTGTCCAAATGCCCGATAATTATATCCTGATGTTCCAAATCAATACACCGGCAGAGAAAGTCTCCGAAATTTTGAACTCCGCCCGGAAAAGGATGCTTGAGATTATGAGCGTTATAGAAAAACAAGGAAATTCTCCAAAATTGATAACCAAAGGAGCTACTCCATGGATATATACCTCTTTCTTTTATCCTATGTACCGGAAAGGACGCAAAACGAAACCCTTTTTTATTACCGATAGTTGTACATCATGCGGATTATGTGAATCCATTTGTCCTTCTAAGGTAATTTCGTTGGAAAAGGGTCTCCCGACATGGAAAGAAAAGCAATGTATCCAATGCCTCGCCTGTATCCATCGCTGTCCGGAAAACGCGATTCAATACGGGAAACGTACACTCACTATCGAAAGATATGTGAACCCCATTTTGAAATAATCTATTAGATTTGCACTTAGGCTAATAAGAAGTTTTGATCATTTTTCGGGTAACGGAAATACCCCCACTCATATATATTTTGAGCAGATAAAAACCTTCCGGCAGTTCGTTAATCGTTAACACGCTTCTATCCGCCCGAAGCTCATGAATTTGTACTTTTTTTCCATCCATGGCGTAAATTTCGATCCGCTCCATTTCTCCATTCGCCGTTACAGTAATGGTTTCCGTAGCAGGATTCGGAAAAATCTGCACATTGTCCGCGGCAAAAATAAAATTCCTTACGCCCGAACCGGTACAATCTAACGCATTCAAGTATTCCCAAATTCTGTCGTTGAAAAGAAATGGAACTTCGGTGCTGTCGGGATTGTCTCCCATTCTGATCCACACTTGTCCTCGACTCGGAATCACATTGATAAATTGACCATTTTTTCCTAATGCGGCAATCATGTCTTGCGGGGCATGCGGACTGAATGAACCGGGTAAAACGTATTGGAGCCCGGGCACCATAAATGTCGAACTCCCATTCAACCACCATAAATATCCGTACGCTTCATTCAATGATTGGGAGGGGTGTGTCATGCGCGAAAAATAGGCCGTGTCGGTCATGAGGCGCTGGCCATTCCACTCGCCACCATTAAGAATCAATAGTCCAAATCTCGCCATACTGCGTGCATCACTCAAAAAGACATTGTTATAACCCGATTTGAAAAAAAAGCAATTCATGCCGGTTGGTGTTTTTAGTTTTTGCGTCACATAATTATTATGCGTGGTTCCGGTAGCAATTTGTAATACACTGTCCAACAGTGTGTAGGGTGCATTATGGTACGCCCAACGAGTACCAACTTCGGCTTTGTACACCAAACAACTATCTAAAGTACAATGGTTGTCGGGAACCTCATCATCCAACCCACTCGTCATCGTCAACTGGTGAAGAATCGTTATTTGCTGTTCTTGTTCGGGCGTACAATCGGTCCATCCGTCTCCTAAATAGTCAGATGTTCTATCCTCAATCGAAAGAAAACCTTCTTGTTCGGCAATTCCGACCATAAAAGCAGTAATCGTTTTTCCGGCAGAGGCCCAATACCAATACGAAGTCTGTGTGTGTGTGCCGAAATAACGCTCCAATACAATCTTCCCATCTTGCAGCAAAATGAACGCTTTTGTATGATTATCTTCCAAAAAACGATAGAGACTATCCACTTTTTCCGGACACCAATTGAGCGATTCCACTGACATTGTTTCCCACTCCTGGCCATTAATGGGTGGGAAATAGTAAGATTGCGCTTTTCCATTCATACTAAGGAAAAATGCACAAACAAAGAGCAAAATCAAGGGATATTTTTGACTCATATTTATCAGATAAAGTCTTTTTGATTAATATTTATTTTTTGGGCGTGCCGGCTTCGCCGTCGGCCTCCGGTTCCAAGTCCGCGTCCGCAAGCCGTGATGCCACAAAGCCCCAAAAAGAGCTTCCTCCGGTCGCTTTTTTGTGGCAGCGGCACATCGGCTTCCGTCCTTGCGGGCTTTCCACCTACGTCCTCACGCAAGCCAATTTTAAACTGTGTCACTCTTAGCAATTTTTATTCCGTTCCATTTCCAATACACGCCACCCTGCCTGATAAGGAGAAATAGAACCACTCTTAATGGCAGGCAATAATCGGGCAATCTCCTCCTTCACAACCTCTTTCGAATAAAATGACTCTTTAATCGAATTATCCATCCATTCATAAAAAATATTCACCCACTGCTCATGGCGAGTTTGATCAAAAAAACCATTGGCTTTGGTCGCTATCTCAAATTCTTTGATAATTTGCCATACTTGGTCTATATCTCTGTTTTCTATTGAAGAACAAGTCGTCACCGGTATTTTCCAACCGTTTTCATTGGCCGGAAAAAGATGCAACGCCGATTGAAATTGGGTTTTAGCCAAATCTGCCCGTTGGCGATTGTTTCCGTCTGCTTTGGTAATCACAATGGCATCCGCCATCTCCATAATTCCTCTTTTAATGCCCTGTAATTCATCTCCCGCACCAGCCAACATAAGCAATAAGAAAAAGTCTACCATCGATTTAACTACAGTTTCCGATTGTCCAACGCCTACCGTTTCAATTAAAATCACATCAAAACCGGCAGCTTCACACAAAATAATGGTTTCTCTCGTTTTGCGGGCAACCCCTCCCAATGTCAAACCGGAGGGCGACGGACGAATATAGGCATTACTGTCAACTGCCAAAGATTCCATTCTGGTCTTGTCTCCCAAAATACTTCCTTTGGAACGCTGACTGCTCGGATCTATTGCCAATACAGCAAGCCTATGCCCCAAAGAGGTAATATGCTTACCCATTGATTCTATAAAAGTGCTCTTGCCCACACCGGGAACTCCGGTAATACCTATACGTATAGATTTGTCGGAATAGGGCAAACATTTCTCAATAATCGCTTGTGAAATAGCAAAATGCTCCGGATTCACACTCTCAATCATGGTGATGGCACGACTCAAAATGACCCGATTCCCGGAGATGATTCCTTCCACATATTCATCTAACGATAATGTACGCTTCTTTTTATTTTTGAAATCCACATACGGATTCACCGAAGAGGGTTCTTCAATCCCTTCCCGAACATGTAATGCTGATTCAAAAAATCGTTCCTTTTTTACCATCCCGAATTGCAACTAACGTAAGATGCCGTTACCACCTGATCATTTACTTCGGTCGTAACATTTTCTTCCCCATCGTAATCAGCACATTCAGAAGATGTTACCTCATCTCCGTCGAAAACTTCCGTGTTGAGCAAAGAATTGTTGCTGTCATAATAACTACATACACAATCCTGATTGCAAGAAGTGAATAAAAAAGTACCCAATGCCATTAAAGCAACTAATGCGATTCCTTTTTTCATATATGATTACTTTTATTTTATGCAAAAATACAAAAAATTAATATAGATAATCCATAGTCAGAAAACCAAAATTAACTCAAAATAAAAAATAAATGAATTAAAAAGAAATTTATCTTTGCAAAAAAAAAGAAATGAAACCAACCATACTTGTACTTTTATTATGGGGAATTCTTTATAGCGGATTTGCCCAAGAACAACCGGAAGCAGTAAAGACCACATCCCTGCCTTCTGTGGAAATCAAAACCCTAGATGGAAAAACTATCAATACAAAAGAACTTTCCAACGATGGAAAACCTTTCATCATCAGTTTATGGGCTACATGGTGTCGCCCCTGTATTGAAGAACTTTCCGCCATCGCCGATGTTTATGACGATTGGGTGGAAGAAACCGGAGTTAAATTGTTTGCCGTTTCAATTGATGACGCTAAAACAGCTTCAAGAGTAGTTCCTTTTGTCAATGGTAGAGCCTGGGATTATGAAATTCTGCAAGACCTCAACTCTGATTTCAAAAGAGCTCTTAATGTTGTCGACATTCCTTTCTTGTGCATCTTGAACGGAAATGGAGAAATTGTTTGGCAACATACCTCTTACGCACCCGGTAATGAAGAGGAAATCATAGAAATTATTCGCAAATTATCCAAATAATCTTATTGTTTCATTGTTCTTATTAAACGTATCGATAATGAAAAACACATCATTTGCATTCCTCATTATTTATTTTCTTTTCTTTTTTACCGACTTTAAAGGATTTTCACAACCCTCTTCAGAACATGGTAAAATAAGTGGTGATTTCGGATTCTCCGGTATGTACTACCAACCGGATTCGCTCATCAATGCCGCCGAAGTAGAAGAAAAAGTAAGAGGAAACGCCTATTTGAACTTATTATATACCAATAAGCAATTTACGGTAGGTGCCAGATATGAGTTTTACCTGTTTCCCTTGGTAGATTTTGAACAAATCGGTTACAAAGGACAAGGAATTACATACTTTTTTGCTGATTATAAAAACGACTTTATCCAAGTGACAGCAGGAACATTTTATGAGCAATTCGGAAATGGGCTCACTTTACGAGCTTACGAAGATCGTCCTCTCGGAATTGACAATAGTTTGCTCGGAACCCGTATCAAAATCACTCCATATAAAGGAATTGCTATCAAGGGAATCTGGGGTATCGAACGAAAGAATTTCGACTTTGACTACCTGACACGCAAAGACTTTGTACGCGGAGGGGATTTGGAAATCTCATTTACCGAATTATTTCCCGCCATGGCAGAAAAACAGTTTGCAGCACAAATCGGGGCAAGTTTTGTAAGTAAATATGAAAATCCATCGCACCCGGTTCTAAAACTCCCTGCTAATGTTGCAACTTGGGCAACACGTTTTAATTTTCGCTATAAAGGTTTTAGAATAGAAAGCGAATATGCCCACAAAATTAATGACCCCAACAATACCAACGGATATATCTATAAAAATGGAGAGGCTCTGTTTGCCTCCGCCTCATACTCAATGAAAGGTTTAGGGGCCTCTTTGTCGTTCATCCGTGCCGACAATATGGATTTTCGTTCCCAACGAGATATTTCAAGTACCACATCGTTGCTATCCGTCAACTATCTCCCCGCAATTAATCGCCAATACTCATTCCCCTTACTCGGTAATTATAGTTATGTGAGCCAACCCAACGGGCAAATCGGAATTCAAGCTCAAATCAATTATCTAATTCCTAAAAAAACTAAAATCGGAGGAAAATATGGCACCAATATCAGTCTGAATTATTCCCGTTTTCATGATATCGAAAAAAATATAGTGCCTCTGGCAGATTCTCTCGGATCTATGAGAGGAACCGACGGATACCAATCCGATTTCTTTAAATTTGGCCCGAATTTATTATATCAGGATATCGGCATTGAAATCAGCAGACGATTTGACAGCAGATGGAAACTTGAATTGGCTTATAATTACATGACCTACGATTTAAACATTCTACAAGGACACGCGGAAACCACACTCTTTCACGGACATCATATAGCAGCAGACCTTTTATGTAAAATCAACACTAAACATGCCCTTCGTCTGGAAATACAACATCTCTACTCGCAACAAGATATGGGAAGTTGGTTGCACGCCATGCTTGAATATTCAATCAGTCCTAACTGGTTCTTCTCAGTCTCCGATTCATGGAATTACGGCCATAATACTGCAGAACAAAGAATTCATTACTTTAATATCGCAGCCAGTTATATTATTAAAACGACCCGTATTTCACTGCAATATGGCAAAAACAGAGAAGGAATTCTATGCTCCGGAGGTGTCTGTCGTACAGTTCCGGCTTCTTACGGTATAGGACTTTCTGTAAATACTTCATTTTAATTCATTCTAATAAGCAATACATTATGAAACCCATTTCAATCCGTTTTTTATTATTGTTTGGCTCTATATTCCTATTTTCCGGTTGTGATAAAATTGAAGGGCCCTATTTTAAAGAGGATAATACCGTAAATACAACCGTAGAATTTCCGGAAGTAAATCCGGATACTTTAATTCGAAAAATTCTCATCGAAGAATATACCGCACAACAATGTCAGAACTGCCCAACACAAGGACATATTCCCTTGGCGCAGCTTTTGGAAACCTATGGAAATAAATTGGTGGCAGTATGTATTCATGCCGGCTCGTTGGCTCGCCCAGACTTAATTCCTCCTTTCGATTATGATTTCCGAACAGAATTAGGAGATGTATTGTACAACGACTATGTCATTGCCGGTGGTAGCGGAATTCCTTGCGCTGTAGTCAACCGAACTCAATACAACAATGTATTTCCCCTCGCAAACAGCAATTGGGAGGCCGCCATACAAAATATTGACACCCAACTTTATGCCGGAATTCAAATCATCAATGAATATGATAACAATATCCTCACTACTCATCTGAAAAGTACTTTTTATAAAAATTATTCCAATAAAGTAATCTTAAGTGTTATTCTGATTGAGGATTCATTTGTTTCCCCCCAATTGGACGGATCCACCACTATTGAAAATTACACCCATAACCATGTATTGAGAACTTCTTTAAATGGAATTCAAGGGAGTTATCTGAACGAAAACGGATTTGTAGAAAAAGATTCTTCGTATGTAAAGTCCTATCAACTCAATTTCACGGATCATGATTGGACAAAATCCAATTGCAGCATCATTGCTATTCTCTACGATGAGACAACACAAGAGGTTCTTCAAACCGAAATTTCCCCACTCTAAACACTATTCTTTTATTGATTCAAAGAAATCAAGAATCGGAATGACTTCCGAATCCCAATACAAAAAATCGTGTCCCATTTCAGGAGTATGAAGCGTATATTTTTTCCCGTTCTTAAGTGATAATAATCTATTATAAAAAAGTTCCGACTGTGTATAAGGCACTAGTTTATCTGATTTGCCGTGTCCTATATAAATTGGGATTTTGATTTGGCTATATTCTGCCACCGGATTATCAATGGTCTTCCACCTTTCAGAGAAAAGAGAAAAAGGGCCATATACTCCGCTCATAAGATTATCTTTGGGTATCAATGTTTGGTCGTAATCTCCGGAAAGTGCTGCAGCAGCTTTAAAAAAGGTGTTTGTACGACAAGCAATCAAAGCTACTCCCCTGGCGCCGGTAGAAAGTCCTATCATAAAATTGTCAGATGTCAAAAATACCCCTGCTTGTTGTTGTAAAAATGGAATCATAGTATCAAGAAACCATGTCAATGTAGGATAGCGTAACCAATCTTTTCGAGTTTGAGGAAAATAAGAAGTTGCATAAATACTTTTACCCATTTCGGGCATAATCAATCGATATCCTGCTCTATGTGCTTCCTTGCATAAACTACTCTCTGAACACCAGAGAGTTCTATCAAAATTCCATCCGGGAAGGATTAAGAGATCCCCTTTAAATAGAACCGATGTATCAACCTCCATAATATCAATGGCAATATTGTCGCATATCAGTGTGATTATAGAACCTTCTTTCTGTTGTCCGACTAAGGTATTGCTGATAAAAAAGAGGCAAAAAAATATGAAACTTTTTTTTAATATGCTCGTATTCATAAACACATTCTTTAACTTTGCAAGTTTACGAATAAAAGATAGAAAAAACGTGGTCGGATATTTAAAATATTATTATATCTTTGCATCTTAAAATAAAAATAGTCAAATAAATATAGTTTTTTTTTTCTAGTATAATTAAAAAAAACCTGAATAAATACAACATTTCGACATACATTGTTGTCAAATAAGCAAACAGAGTAAAAAAAGAGCAATGGGGAAAATAAAACAGATCTTTCTTATTTTAACATTCTTATTATTAGCAAATCACACATTCTGTCAGACATATACAGTTCCCTCTTCAGGAAGTACAAGTTATACCTTGTGTTCCGGTACTTTATATGATGCAAATGGCAACAGCAATTATGGAAACGGATGGGAGGGTTATGCT
>CAZWCI010000019.1:0-5024 GCA_964632815.1 uncultured Lentimicrobiaceae bacterium
CATTCCAATCCACTCTGTTAAGTCCTTCCAACAGTCTGTCTGCATAAGCAGAAACTCGAAGAATCCATTGTTTCATACGTTTTCTTTCTACAGGAAAACCACCTCTAACAGAAAGACAATTGACAACTTCGTCATTAGCTAAGACACATCCCAAATCGGAGCACCAGTTAACCCAAGTTTCTGCAATATAAGCAAGACGATAGTTGAGGAGTATATTTTGTTTATCTTCTTCAGAGTATTTATTCCATTCATCTGCAGTAAATTGGAGAGATGTTGTTTCAGCAACATTAATATTGTTAGTGCCGTGTAGTGAAAAATATTCTTCAAGAAGTGAAATCGGTTTTGCTTTTTCGTCATTTTTACAATAATAATGATGAAAAAGTTGAGAGAAAACCCATTGTGTCCATTTATAATAATGTGGATCAGAGGTTTTAAATTCTCTATCCCAATCAAATGAAAAGCCAATTCGATCTAATTGTTCGCGATATCGGTCGGCATTTTTCAATGTTGTTATTGCAGGATGTTGACCAGTTTGAATGGCGTATTGTTCTGCGGGAAGACCAAAAGCATCATATCCCATGGGATGTAAAACATTATATCCTTTTTGTCTTTTATAGCGGGCATATATGTCTGATGCGATGTATCCCAGCGGATGTCCCACATGAAGTCCCGCACCGGAAGGGTAGGGGAACATGTCTAGTACATAATATTTGGGTTTTGAAAAATCTACATCAGTCTTATAGATTTTTGTTTCGCGCCATGTCTGTTGCCACTTTTTTTCAATTTCACTAAAGTTATACTCCATTTTTTTCCCAATTAATCAATGATAAAACGAAAAGCAAAAATACAAAAAAAGGGCAGATGATTTTCACCTGCCCTTGATAATATTTTGCGTTGATTAAAATTCCCACAATTCGTGCTCGAAAGCTCTAATTTTATCGGTAATTTTATCGGATTCAATTTTTTGGTCACGTGCGTTAAGAATATAGTCACTAATATAGCGGTCACCATAGACATTTTGTTCCGCATAGATAAAGCTTGAAAATTCGCGTTTCCATGTGAGAACATCATCTAATGAAAGACGTTGCGCATTATTTTTGCGATTATAGACATCTTGTTGTGCCAAATATGGTCTTAGTTCATCATACATTATATAGCCAAGACGTTTCTTTTGTTTTACACCGCCAACACCTTCTTCATTTTCTACACCTTCGGCACCAGCACCGAGATTAAGTTCTTTTTCATACTCAATCATTGGTTCTATTTCAAGAATACGGACATCCAATAAAGATCTTTCTTTATCAAAAAACCAAATCTCTTTTACATTATAATAGGTAATTTCTTTTGCCTTATGTTCTTCAATAAGCTCTTCTTCACCTATAACTTCAAATGTAATCGGGTCGTATTTTTGGATGGTTCTTCTTTGAATCAAACCCTCTTTAGATTCTTCCCTTGATTTTGGTATATTGCAGTATTCATCGGTATAGAGCCTTAATGCATCCATGTTTTCCGGATGGTTCAAGTCAATGGCATCAAGGATAACTTGTCCTAAGCTTCTCCATGTACCGCGTTGATCTTGCGGAAAATAGAGATGATGATTCATCTTTTCCCTCAAGTCAATTGTACGCCAGATGGTAATGTAATACATCACATCAGACTCACGTTGATGGACATATTTAACCGGGGCAGAAAAATCACCGATATCTTCTGATTTCCACCCTAATTGAACCGGCGGACGTATAGGTTGCGTCATGGTGCTCCCATCTTCTGTTGTTGGTTCAGTCGGTGTTTCGGGTTGTCCGAATGCAATAACAGCGAGGAACAAGCTTGCGGTTAATAAAACAATTTTTTTCATAATATTCTTAAATTTAAGATTATCTAATTCTCACCATTAAATCTCTTAATGTTCTTTGTCCGGCAATAGAAGTTGCTCTGATGTCGGTGAACTGTACAATGGTGTTGGATCCGGCATTGTTGATTTTAGATTTGATAGCATCACTAAAATTTCCTCCGGCTACAGCAATTGGAGGATCTTCAACGCCTCTAGTAACAAAGGTAACACGATAAGAAGCGATGGTCCATCTCAAGTCATAAGCAAAGTCATCTCCCATTCTAGCTGAAAGGAATGGATTGGCTAAAATTTCTTGTTTTGAACGTTTTCCACCATAAATATTACCACCGATATAGGAAGTCGGGTCAGGAACACGTTTTACACGGAATTCTGTTCCGCCTAATGCTTGAGTTTTACCACCCATATCAGCACTAACAGAAATTGTAATGCTTCTTCCCACCATACTTTCAGGAACGGTAACATCATATTTTCCGGCGCCTGTTGATTTTGCACTACAACCGGGGAATGAAACTCTCATTCTTTCTGGGGGAACAGGAGCTGAAACAGATACTGGATTAGGTATAGCAGCATATAATACATTCATCTTTTCAGCTGCAATAGTTGCAGTTGGTTTAACAACCATATATTTATCACTGAATCCGTAGTGTTTAATTGTTCCATCAGGAGCTTTAATTTTAATTAAACCTGCAAATTTCTGTTCGCCGATACCACCTGCTGCTATTTTTAATTTTACAACGCCATTTTCACCAAGCAACTGAGTTGCACCACCAATTTGTTCTTCTGTCAGAGTATCTGCCCCCATTTTATAATATACTTCAGGGGTTTGTTTGGAATCAAATGCGGCCACGATAATGTCAGCTTCGTAAGAGTCTCCGGTAAAAATCATTTGAGATTTTGGAATTGCACGACCTTCAATAGTGTCAAATTTAAAGTCTTCTGCACTGATAGAGGATATAATTTCTTTTAATACTGCAGATTCGGCATTACGAATTTCACCTACAGTTTTATTTAAAATAGTAACACATGCAGCCATTACCAAATGGTAAAAATTATGGTATTCCCAACTTTCGTCCGTCTTGTCAGCATTTTGATATTTTTGAGCATCTAAATCTAACCCTATGGCAATAGCTAAATCATCTTTTCTTTTTTCATCAACAAGACTCAAAATGTTTTTACGATATTCGATGATTTTTTTCTTCAATTCGTATGCTTTTCCATCATTATTAACACCGATAAAAAAGTCGGTAGGTTTGTCATAATTATCTTTAGCTACAATAGTTTTAACTGTTTTTAAGTTTCCTTCTTTGTCAAATTCGGTGTCATCAACATATCGAAGTAAATCAATTTTCATATCATTGATATACTTAATCAGCTCTTCGCTGTATTTATGTAATTTTTCAGCTCTTTCCACCGCATCTTTAACTTTTTCTTCTCCTAAAATAGCTTTTTGTTTATCTAAAGCGGCATAATCAGTTGCGATTTTACCTTCAATATTTTTATTGGATATTCTAAGTGTTTCATCTACTACCCCGAATGCGTTCAGAATGTCAACAGATACATTCAACGCCAACATGGCGGTAAGTACCAGATACATCATTCCGATCATTCGCTGCCGGGGGGTTTCCGGACAATTTGTTGCACCCATAATCTATTTTTCTTTTATGTTTTAGTTATTGGATAAATAATATTAGTTTAACCTCTGTTTACGTTCATTGCAGAAAGCATATTTCCGTAAACATTGCTTAGCATAGCAACATTTTTAGTTAACTTGTCGATTTCTTCTTTGTATTTTACAGTATTTTCCAGAGAAGCATTTAAGTTATCTGTATAAGCTTTGATATTGTCTTCAACCATTTTGCTATTGTTGAGTAATGCTTGTGAATTTTGAAGTTGCATTTCATACATTGTATTGATTGAAGTGAGGTTTTGATTTAATTTAACCAATTGGTCATTGTAACCGTTTGTATCAGATTTCAATGATTTAGTTGTTTCTTCATAAATAGTAGCTAAAGATGCAACTGCTGAACTAGCTTTTTGAACATTATTAAGATATTCAGAAGAAATATTGCTATCTTTTGCCAATGAAGAAGCTGTTTTGTCATATTCTAAAGATAAGTTGCGAACAGATTCAGCAGCTTTAGCTAAATTTCCTACATAATTATCGGTTACGAAAGCAGCATCTGCAGCACCGGTAAGTTTGTGGGCAGTATCACTTAAATTTTTCATGCCGGTTGCAAGACTATTAATCAACTCTGGCCCTATTTTAGCCTCTTCCAACATTTTATCAAGTTGTTGAGTAGGTGTTCCAGTAGGCAATTTTTTCTTGTCTTTTTTTGGAGTTTCTTCGTCAAGACCCATAGCTAATTCCGGATATACCAAAGCCCAGTTATAATCTACATGAAGTGGTTCAAATGCCGAGAACGCAAAAATAATAGATTCGGTACCCATTCCTGCCATAAGCATAAAGTTTGCTCCTGGTAAGTGTAAAATTTTAAATAAAGCACCTAAAATTACAACAGCTGCACCTAAACCGTACAATTTGGCCATAAAATTCTTATAACCCTTACTTCTTACTAAAGTGTCTAATCCCATGATTTAATTTAATTTAATTGGTTAATGATTTGATTTGTTAATAGATTTGTTTTTATTTGAGTTTCTTGAATTTTAGATTTATCGATTATTAATAAATGTTTGATGCACTTGTCATATTATCACCTCGTTGACGTCCCATATAAGTTTGTACACAACGAAAACCGACATACGATTTTGCAGTATCTTGATATTCAAAACTTTTTGCAAATACAGTGGTATAATAACTTACATCTTTCCATGATCCACCACGAGTTACTTTTCTTTTCTTAACGGTTGGATCACTTTTTTTAGCATAATAAGAATATTGTGAGTTTAAATCATGTGTGAAATTAGCGGCAGATTTGTCGTAAGCGTCTTCGCACCATTCTGCTACATTTCCAGACATGTCAAATAGTCCGAAATTATTGGGGTGGTAGTGAGCTACAATACCCGGATAAATATTTCCGTCTGCAATGTAATTTCCGCGTTGAGGTTTAAAATTGCTTAAATAACAACCATTAAGGTTTTGGGTATAAGGAGAACCCCATGGATATGTTCCCATGTCAAAATCTCCTCTGGCTGCATATTCCCATTCTGCTTC
>CAZWCI010000019.1:5124-15459 GCA_964632815.1 uncultured Lentimicrobiaceae bacterium
ATGGATATGTTCCCATGTCAAAATCTCCTCTGGCTGCATATTCCCATTCTGCTTCATTGGGAAGTCTGAATTCTTGTTCATTGGCATAATCATTTTGTGCTAACCAACAATTGCGTAAATGTGTTCTCCAATAGCAGAAAGCTTTGGCTTGATGCCAGGTAATACCTACTACCGGATAGTGATCGAAATTCGGATGAGCAAAATAGTTTAAAGTCATCGGCTCATTATATGAATATGTGTAATCATGAACCCAGCATAATGTATCAGGATAAATATTAACTACTTGACGTCTTAAGAATCTTTCTTTAGTTTTATTGTAACTGCTTGGACGACTTGCAAACATTCCGCCATAGTCATTTCCGGGTTGGTCAAATTCTTTATATGAAGCTCCGTAAGAAACTTTATTAGGATTTAACGGATCGGCTTCCGGATTTGGATCATTGAAATTTCTATAATCAATAGTCCAGTATTCGTAATTCATCATACTTACATTTAAATCCACCATTCTGTAATGATAAAAACGGCTGTTTACTTTAGAGAATAAAGGACTTAAAGCTTGTTGCACTTCTTCGTTTGAAGAACCCCAAGGAATTTCTTCATCCCAATTAATATACTTAGGTTCAATCACTTCTCCTTCATTTTCTCCTTCTTCATATTTCTTATAGTGACCATATTTTTGAACATCTTCAATGTCCGCTTCTCCCAATAAAACATGGGCAATAGAGTCTCGTACCCAATATACAAATTGACGATATTCATTATTGGTAATTTCGGTTTCATCCATCCAAAATGCTGAAATTGAAACATTTTTTGATTGATGTGTAAAGGCAAAAGGAACATCTTCATCCCCTGCACCCATCAAAAAATGCCCTGCAGGAACGTAGACCATTCCAAAGGGGTCAATATCAATAAAGTCCGGACGATCTTGTACTCCGACCAATTGACCTTCTCCATTGTTCTTACATGATGTAATGAAAACAATTAATAGAGAAGTTGCGAATACTAATGCTAACTTTTTCATATGCGGTGGCTTTATATTTTTCAAAACGGAAATTATGCTCTTTTATTGTTAATATTGATTCTTATAAATAGTTCTGGTTGAGCCGTATCCGGAGAAGGTTTCTGTACGGAAAATGTCGAAACAATAACGAAGCATTATTTCAATATCTCCGTAACTCCGATTCTTAGAATAACCTAACTTACTGGTAGTGAAACTGTAAGCAAGTCCCATGTCAATGCCTTTTAAATAATTATTGGAGGAATTATAGAAAGGTCTTGCCCCAAAAAGAACAGATACTGCATCTTGAATTCGGTAAGATAACCCGGTCCATAAAATATTATTGTATCGAGCCAATACCATTAAATCCCATTGGGCAGTTGCCAAGTCTGTCTTAATCATTGTTTGGGGTTCAAGCGTCCAATTCGGATCCTGAGGAATTATCCATGTGTATCCGCCATGAATGTACAAATGGCGGCTCATTTGCAAAATGTCTTTATTACCAGACAACCGAATATTTTCGATTAATTGAGTCCCTGAAAGTCCGGCATACCAATATTGTGATTTGTAGTATAATCCAAAATTGATATCCATATCCAACCAAGATTCACCACGTTGATCCATGCTATTAATTAATGGATCTTGTGGTTGTAAAGGCCTAAGTTTGGCTACATCCAATTGTTGATTCAAAAATCCTACTTGTAAACCTATTCCCAAGGTTCCGGTAGGGATGTTTAATTTATAAGCATAACCGATTTTGGCGCCAATATTGTTGTAATATCCGATTTTATCTTTGATTAACGACAAGCCGATGCCTCCTCTTAATTTTCTTGAATAGGTTTCCAAATTAAATAAAATCTGCTGAGGAGAAGTGTTTTCCTTGATAAGTTTTCCATTTCCGTCAGTATATACATCTTGGAAGCCTGCATACTGTTGCCTGAATATACCTGTAAAACAGAGCGTATTGTTCTGTTCTCCGGTAGCTCCTACATTATAATATATTAATGCCCACGGAAATAATGTAAATTGTGCATCTTGTTGTGCACGAACTCCCAACCACCCCATTAGCATAATTAAAAATATCGTAATGTTTTTTTTCATTTTATATCGATTAAGTTATTACACCTGTTTGCCGTCATTCAATGCCATACAGTTTTATGTAAATACAATTTTATCCTTACAATACTTTAATTCCTTTATACTTTGATTTAGAAAAAATGTTACATAATTATACAAATAAAAAACTGCATTTTTTTAAGGCCCAAAAATACGAATTTTTTTTATTTCAATTCGTTTTTTAAAAAAAACTATCCTTTTTGTTTTGAACAATTTTCAACAAATTATAGTTTTTTTTATTTATATTATTATTAATCAAATGTTTAAATAGTTAATTTGGAATGATTATAAATTTTTAAAAATGTGCACGCATTTGTATGCTTCCGTTGTGAATTGTTCGATTTCCTTCAGTTCCACGTCCCTCATATTGAAAATCAATTTCTAAGAACTTTCCAATGTATGACTGATAAGCAAGTCTCCAATGTAAATTCTTCCCATTTTGAAGTCCTTCCAACATTTCATAAGCCAAACTATTATTTTTGTATTCATTATATATAATTTGTATATAGCGAATTTGGGCCATGATATTTCCGCGTTCTGGCATTCGATAAGTAGTATTAAATTCTACTTGATGTCTTTTTACTTTGTCTGTAGAAGTAATATTCTTTTTTTGCTGATACTGATAAATGAGTGTGAAAAAGAGTTTAGACCGAAGTTGAATTAAAAGACTGTTATTGATTTGGTGTGATTCAATTTTATAATTTCTTGATTCAAAAAATTCCGATAGATTACTTTTAATTGAATGAGTGTATTGGGAGGAAATGTTGATGGTACGATGAGGATTCCCCGTAATTAGAATCTCTTCCGTATTAAGTTGATTGCGTTCAAATCCATAATACAATAAATTTTTCATCTGATTCCTTTGAATGATAAAATCAATTCCGAAATAAGAATCGTGTTGATTAAATGAAAAAGTGTTTTTGAAGTTGAGATTTTGGTTAATTAATAATGAGTCTTCAGTATTAAAGTTAAAAGGATTGAAAGCATTGAAGCTATTTTGAATTGTATTTTTTTGAGATACTCTGAAAGTGGTTAAGTTGGAGAATTGGGATAGAAACTTGCGAAAGTGTGTTTTGTTGCGCCAGATAGATCCGGGATAAAATCCAATGGTTTGTGCAAACTGGTTGCTATAGGTGTTGATATAATCATTGCCGGTAAGGATAATTTTTACATAGTTGGCTTCATCCCGAAATACGGCTATTTCAAATTCGTTGAGTTCTTCTATTTCGTTTCCGTTATAGTCAATCCAAATATGTGTGCCTTGCCCGTCCAGTACTTTTAGAAAACTATAAGTTCTTTTTTGTTCCAGTCCGCTTCCTGCTTCGTAAAAAGTTGACAAAGTGAGTGCATTTTTAAAGAATTTTCCGGAATATTCAAGACTACCAATAAAGTGGTTTTCTCGGTTAAATTTTGAATTAGCGTCTTTTAGAGCTGTATTTCTATACGTGGCATTCCCTCGAAAACGCTGATTCTTTATTTTGGTTATTTCAAATGAACTTTGAGCTTCATTAATGATAGAATGTAATGACAATGTTGTCGTTTCGTTTGGTGTATGTTCGATTCTGTTTTTATAACTTATTTGATAGATATAATCACTATTGTTGCTATTTTTTAAGTAGAATTTTAGGTCATTAAAAGCATAGCTGTTTGGACGTAAAGTGCTATTTTCTTGAAGACGGAAGAGATTGTATTCCAAATTTTCCTTAATTCCGATTTCTATATGTTTGAACTCTTTAGCAAATGTATTATCTGTATTGACGAAGTGGGTACGTTGTATTTCATCTTCCGAGTAGAGATAGGAGGATTTTGTGTAAAATAGGAAGCCCTTGTATTTTGTTGATGATTCGAATTCATTGCGAAGCACATTTAATTCGGGATTTCTTGAAAAATAGTTGATTTGATATTTGATTTTTCCAATATCGACTTGGCTGAGTTCGCTGGAAAATTGTAGCATGTGTTCGGACTTATTTTCCGAATAATCTTCTTCTAAGTTATAAATCCTACTGAATTCTATGGGACGGAATGTTTCGATGGACCGGAAATTTTTATGAATAAATTCGTAATCAAGTGTGTTAATCCATAGCCACTTATGATTTTTCTTTGTCAATATTTCTTTTTTAAACAGGTAGTTGATTTTGCCGGCAAATCCCACATTATGTTCGTCATCTTTATCAGAGAAACGGTTTTGATCGTAATTAGAGAGGGCAATTTCTGCTTGAATTTTGCTGTGATCGGAGATTTGCATTTCGGATCCGATGGTTCCCATTTGTACCAAACGTGGGGTCGCCAGCAATATAACGGGTTCATAGTTTCCTTGTGGGACTCCTTCAATGGGTGCTATCCATTGAAAAACTCGTCCATTTGCCGCAGTAACTGAAAGAATGTAATTCCCTTTATTATTTCCAATATAACTGAAACGTATTCGATAACAGATATCATTTTTGTTTGTTGTGCGAACATAAACAGAAGAATAGTTTATTCCAGATACAATGGTGTCAATTTTTTTATATAAAACTTCATTGTTATTATAAGGAACACTATCAGCTCCAAGATAAAATGCTTCCGAAATGTTGTTCCCAATTGTAGAAAGATATTTCATTTGGTCGGGTGTTAACTCGGGTTGTATGGAGCGATTCTTTAAGTCTTGTTCATGGTAAAAATTGACATTGAGTTTTAGTTTATTTATACGTTCATGACTAAATGAGTTATACGAAAAGAGTGAATATCTTGAATAGGCGTTGTCGCTATATTCAAATTCTACTATTATTCGTTTTTCTGTTGTAATGAGTTGTCGTGATGAAAAGGTAATTTCTCCTGTATTGTAATCAATTGAGTAATCATTTTCTCTTCCCCGCGTCATGAGTTGTCCGTCAATGTATACTCTTTCGCTTCCGGCAATAATCATAATTTGGATTTCGTTTTGATTGCCCTTTAGTTGATAAGGACCTTGAATTCCTTGTATCGGGGTTAGCGTATTTCGAGCAAATTTTCCCTTATTTATACCTCCTCCAATAACATTCGTTAGATGATTTATAGAATCTAATTGTACAGAAGAAGTGAAGGTCATCCCCAACACATTTTTATTTACTTTAAGAAAATAGTTTTCAGGAGAATGAATTTTAATATCTCCTGCATTCAGTGAGAATTGATTTTTATAATTTAGCTGAATAAAGATTTTATTGAAATCCTGAATGATTCTTGTATTTCCTTCCGGTTGTATTGGGATATTTTTATCGGTAATATTTGCGATGATGTTTAAGTCTTCGGTAAGTTGTCCGGATAATTGCAAATTAAGTGAAGAATTTAGAGCAAAATCTTGATTATTTCCAATGGAGAGACCTCGTGCAATGGAGCCACTACTTTGCAGGGTGGGGTCATAAAGGAAAGAGGATAGACCCTCCGAAGCAGGGGCAATAATATAGGGAGCATAATGTTCTGATTTGGGAGAAATGAGCGAAATTGATTTATGAGATAGTTGTTTTGAAAAATTAAAATCAAATACTCGGTATGAGTAGTTCAATTCTTTTCCAAGATAAGCTGAATCATAAAGAAAGAGGGTTGAAGAGATATAGTTAATAGAATAAGCTGAAGAGTCTAATCCTTCCAGATGGAAAGAACCCGGAACCAATGAGAGAGAATCCAAAACTGTAGTTTGTGTGTGAAGGGCAATCCTTCCGAATCTCAAATTCGATGGCGATTGTGTATGCCCTGTAAGAAACAGTCCGCATAAAAAGAAGAAAAGAAGCACTCTGTTCGCCATCAATTTTGCGTAATTTTATATAGTATAACGCAAAAATATCAATTTTATGAAAGAAATTAGGAAAAAGAGAAGATTTCCCGGAACCTTTTTTGAAAAAAAATGAAAAAGGAATAGATTTTTTTGTATTTTTGCACCCGGAAATGAGGCGGGGTAGCTCAGTTGGTTAGAGCGTCGGATTCATAACCCGGAGGTCACGAGTTCAACTCTCGTTCCCGCCACAAAAAACGGAGTGTTTATAAGACATCTCCGTTTTTTTTGTTTAAGAATAATAGTTATTCAACTTTTCTGATATAGTTTTTCTTCTTTTCTTCTATCTATTAAATATATCTACGTGAATAAATATTGTAAAAAAAAGAGGACATTCGTATGAATATCCCCTTTTTTTATGCTCTTGCCAATTAAGCAATACTGAAACAAGTATTAGTTAGCAGGAACTTCAGCTACAGTTGAGTCAACGATTGTAGTGTCAACTTCAGCAACAGGAGCAACTTCTTCAACAACAGCAGTTGAATCAGTAGTTTCGGTTTCAGCTTTTTGTCCACAAGCTGCAAAAACAAAAGCAGCAACAGCAAGAATAGCAAATAATTTTTTCATTTTTTTTCTGTTTTAAAATTAAATTTGTTTAATAAATTTGTGCGGCAAAATTACGGATAAAATGAATAGTGTGAAAGTTTCTCTTCCTCTGAATAGTTAAATAATGTTAACAGGGAACTACTGTACACCAATTAAATTTATCCTCAATCTCTCCAAATTGCACTCCTGTAAGGAATTCGTAAAGTTTTTTGGACCATTTACCGGGTTCTCCATCTTTAGAAATTTGGTAAACGATTTCTGTTTCACGGTCATGTATCAATGAAATGGGAGATATTACAGCGGCAGTTCCGCATGCACCAGCTTCTTCAAAAGTCCCTAATTCGGAAATTTCAACGTGTCTTTGTTCAATAATTAGTCCCATATCCTTAGCAATTTCCCGAAGGCTCATATTGGTAATTGAGGGGAGAATAGATCCGGAATCAGGAGTAATGTATTTTCCGTCGCGGATACCGAAAAAGTTAGCAGGGCCGGCTTCGTCGATAAATTGTTTGGTTTTGGCATCGGCAAAGATAGTCGCTGCGTATCCTTCTTTGTGTGCTCTTTCTCCTGCGCGTAAACTTGCGGCATAGTTTCCGCCAACTTTAACATGTCCTGTTCCAAGAGGTGCTGCACGGTCATAATCACGTGCAAGTTGCATTTTAACCGGTTTGAATCCCTCTTTAAAATAAGGGCCTACCGGAGTGACAAAAATAAGAAATAGATATTCATCAGCCGGACTAACGCCAACTTTAGCTCCTGATCCTACCAACATCGGACGAATATATAAAGAACCACCGGTTCCATAAGGCGGAATGTATTCGGCATTCAATTGAATGGCCTTCATGCATGCTTCCCTGAATATGTCTTCCGGAACTTGTTGCATCATGATGGCTTCTGCTGAACGTTGGAGTCGTTTGCAGTTTTCTTCCCATCTAAACAAACGAACTTTTCCATCTTTTCCCCGATAGGCTTTTAATCCTTCAAAAGCATCTTGTCCATAGTGTAGACAGGTGGCAGCCATGTGCATGTTTACAAATTCGGAAGAACTCACTTCCAATTCACCCCACTTTCCGTTTCTGTAATAACAACGAACATTATAATCTGTTTTTACATAACCGAAAGTTAGATTTTTCCAATCAATGTTTTTCATGATAACGTTTATTTATTAATATTAAATTGATGTTCTGAGGGGGTTTTTAAACAATGGCAAGACTTTGAATCTCTTCTGCATTGTGAATATGTGCTCTGCCGTTAAGTGCTGCCAGTTCCAAAAAGAAAAGTACTGAAATGGCTTGGGGGTTAAATTTTTGAATTAGGTTAATGGCTGCGGTGGCGGTTCCTCCGGTTGCTAAAATGTCATCGAACAACAATACTCGTTGTCCTAGTTTGATAGCATCCACATGGATTTCAATGGTTGCCATGCCATATTCTAACTGATAGCTCTCTTGATAGGTTTTATAGGGGAGCTTTCCTTTTTTACGAATAGGAGCAAACGGAATATTCAGTGCCAATGCTAAAGCAGGGCCGAATAGATATCCTCTTGCTTCTAAAGCAATAATAACATCGGGACGCATTTTTTTCGCCGCTTCGACCAATTCTTTGAAAATGCGTTGAAATTCATCAGAATCGTTTAATACGGTTGTGATGTCATAAAACTTAATTCCTGGAACCGGGAAATCTTCCACAATTCTTACCTTATTAATGTCCATTTCTTATTTATATTAAGTTTATTAAAGTGCAAAAATAAGAGATTTTTTGATATAAAAAAGCTTTAATTGGAAAAAGCCCCAGTTTTTTTTAACGATAATAAAAAGGAAAATAAAAATTAGGGGGCTTGCTGTTGAGCCCCCTAAAATTGCTTAATTAATACCTGAATATTTATAAAAAATGAATTATTTATGAATTCAAAAAAGAAAATATAGAACTCTCAAACTGCGTTTGGGCATATTTTAAATCAATGGAGAAATTTTTCTTTTTTGAGGCAGGAGCTTCATACATTAAGTCGGTCATTATCTTTTCGATAATAGAGCGTAATCCTCGAGCGCCAAGCTTAAGTTCAATAGCTTTATCTACAATATAATCAAGTGCCTCCTGGGTGAAATCTAATTTTATTCCATCCAATTCAAGTAAATAGATATATTGTTTAATAAGCGCATTCTTTGGCTCAAGTAATATTTTTTGTAAAGCATCTCGATCAAGTGCATTCAGATAGGTAATTACGGGAAATCGTCCGCAAAGTTCAGGAATAAGTCCGAAAGACTTAAGATCTTGAGCCGAAATATACTTCATAATGTTTTTCTTGTCAAGCTGACGATTTTTCTTATTATACCCGATTACATTGGTATTCATTCTTTCGGCTATAATTTTATCCATGCTGTTAAACGCTCCGCTTGCAATAAAAAGAATATTTTGGGTATTGACAACCGTAAATTTTTGCTCAGGGTGTTTTCTTCCCCCTTGAGGAGGAACATTCACAGTAGCTCCCTCAAGTAATTTAAGTAAAGATTGCTGAACGCCTTCTCCGGATACATCTCGGGTTATAGAGGGATTATCTGCCCCTTTTCTCGCTATTTTGTCAATTTCATCAATAAATACAATGCCCATTTCTGCCTTATGAACGTCATAATCTGCAGCTTGGAGCAGTCGGGTTAAGATACTTTCAACATCTTCGCCTACGTAGCCGGCTTCGGTAAATACGGTGGCATCTGCAATACAAAACGGAATATCCAATAATTTGGCAATGGTTCGGGCAATTAAAGTTTTCCCGGTACCGGTTTCGCCTACCAGAATGATATTGGATTTTTCAATTTCCACTCCTTTATCATCTGCCTTCCCTGAAAGAATTCGCTTATAGTGATTGTAAACGGCGACGGAGATAACTTTTTTGGCCTCTTCTTGTCCGATTACATATTCGTCTAATTTTGCTTTAAGTTCTTTAGGTTTAATTAATTTAAGTTCTTGGAGATAATTTTGGTTCTTATTTGGGCGATTTTTGTGAAATTCGGAAACAATTTCATTCACTCTGTTGGCACAATTTTCACAAATTGCTGCGCTTTCCCCATGAATCAGTAAAGTGTCGGGAGTGATGGGTTCGCCGCAAAAGTTACAGAAGTCAGTCTCTTTTTTTTTTGCCATTTTATTTTTTATCGGTTTTCAGTACCTCGTCAATCATCCCGTATTCTTTAGCTTCAGCGGCAATCATCCAATAATTGCGGTCGCTGTCTTTCCATACTTGTTCATAAGATTGATCGGAGTGAGTTGCAATAATCTCGTAAAGTTCTTTTTTTAATTTTTGAATCTCACGTGCTTCAATTTCTATATCCGAAGCTTGTCCTTGTGTCCCTCCCATTGGTTGGTGAATCATCACTCTGGCGTGGGGTAAGGCAAAACGCTTTCCTTTGGTTCCTGCACACAATAATACTGCGCCCATAGAGGCAGCTATACCGGTACAAATGGTAGATATTTCAGGTTTTACGTATTGCATGGTGTCATAAATTCCCAATCCTGCATAAACACTTCCACCCGGAGTATTCATGTATATCTGAATGTCTCTTTCTGAATCCTGTGATTCCAAAAATAGCAATTGTGCTTGTATGATATTTGCTACATCATCATAAATAGGAACACCTAAGAAAATAATCCGATCCTTCATTAATCTTGAAAAAACATCCAATTGTGTGATGTTCATTGGGCGCTCTTCAATAATATATGGAGTGATATAATCATTTGAAATGCCGGCAAATCGGTCTAATTTGGAACTGCTGATTCCTAAATGCTTGTTCGCATATTTTCTGAATTCATTAGAATACATGGTCATTTATTTGATGGTTATTGCTTTATTTTTCTGTTTTTTTTGTGGTTTTCTTTGCGGCTTTTGGTTCATCTTTTT
>CAZWCI010000019.1:15559-18812 GCA_964632815.1 uncultured Lentimicrobiaceae bacterium
TTATTCTTTAACGCATCTGCAACCAAAGTGTTCAATTTATCTTCAATTTCTTTTGGATCGAAATTTGAAAAATAATTTTTCACAAAGAAATTACGGATATAGTCTTCAACATCGGATGAGGTAACTTGAATATTATTTCCCGTTACGATTTTATTTTCGATTAATTGCCATTTGAATGACCGTTTGTAATCTTCATATTTTTCGTCAAGATTTTCGGGAGTCATCTCTTTTTGGCTTGCCAAAATAAAACGTTTTAAGAAATCATCAGGGAATTCGATTTGAATATGTTCCAACAATATTCCGATGCTGTCATTCATAAATTGCTTTTTAGAATGAGTTTCCCATTCACTTTCAATTGTTTTGGCAGCTATTGTGCGGAGTTCTTTTTCGTTGGTTACGGAACCATCCGGAAAAGCTTTTTTGAAAAATTCATCATTCAATTCGGCTTCTGTGATTCGTCCAATGTGTTTTATTGAAATGGTTGTTTCGATGGGCGTATCGTTAATTTCTTCTTCTTTGACTTTTAAAAATTGAGCCAATTTTTCTTTTTCTGCGAAAATATTAGCTAAATTACAAGAAATCTCATCATCTGTTTTTTTGCCTACAAAAAGATTTTTTCCTGTCTCATTAAAATCGGAAACAAAACAAAAACCATCCGTTTCGTTATATGTAACTGTTACATAATCTTCTTCTGAAATGGTTTCCGGTGTAATGTATTCCCCGTGTCTTTTTCTGATTTGTTGGATATAATTATCAATTTCATCTTCTTGAGCAACAAATTGATAATATTGAACTGTAGGAAGTGCATCATATTGAATGTCAAATTCCGGTTCAAGAGCAAATTCAAATGTAAATACAAAAGGAGTATCGGGTTGATCTATGTCTACAATAGTTTTGTCATCAATAGGCAATGGTTCACCTAATATTTTATGATTATTTTCTTTTATATGTCCGTATAAAGCTTCTCCTATAATGTGATTTAATTCATCAGAAATAAGTGATTTTTCATACATTTTTCTAATCATACCCATGGGGGCGTTTCCCGGACGAAAACCCGGTATTTGAGCAGTTCTGCGTTGTTTTTTTAATGCATTTTCTACTTTTTCAACATAATCTTCTTTGCTGATCTCAATTCTTAATTCCTGAACCTGAGGATTCGTTTTTTCTACTTGAATGTTCATCTATACAATATTTTTATATTTTTATGAAATAAGGGTGCAAAAATACAAAAATTATCTCAGATATAAAGTGATTACTTTTATTGAGGTGATTTTTATTATTTTTGCAATTTATTTCTACAACAACTCATTATGAAAGCTTCCCAAATATTAATTTTTATAGTAGCAGTAATCATCTGTTTAACTTTGTTGGCATTTTTTTT
Source organism: uncultured Lentimicrobiaceae bacterium (assembly GCA_964632815.1). GTDB lineage: Bacteria > Bacteroidota > Bacteroidia > Bacteroidales > WCHB1-69 > DUOL01. The sequence continues at coordinate 16,941 of CAZWCI010000019.1, forward strand.
CCCTGCGAAAGGAATTTATCTTGGAAATTTGTCGCTAAAATTTCCTTCTGTGGAGAAAATTCTTACGCGATCTTCATCAGTTTCTGATTTGGGGGAAGAAGTTCAGATTCCTGAGATTGCTGCTAAAGATAGTGTTTTGCAAACGTTGAAAGATAGTGTTGCTTTTTATCGTTCGTTGGTCGAAAATGAGTTGGGTAAATTCTATTTCCCAAATGATGATATTCACTATTTCGATGCGCTTTTCCAAAAAATGGAACGAGCTAAGGATAACGAAAAGGTGATTCGAGTTTTACATTACGGAGATTCCCAAATTGAATTAGACCGGATTTCTCTGAATTTGCGGGCTTGGTTTCAAACCAAATTCGGTGGCGGTGGTCCCGGATTATTGCCCGCAATTCAAACAATTCCAACAGGAACTATTAACCAAAGTTCTTCAGGAAATTATACCATATATTCGACATACGGTGATGGGTTGCGTCGCGCCAATGGTTATTATGGTTTAATGTGTAAGTGCTTTTCCATGAATGGTCATAATACTTTTTATGCCCGCTCTTCGGGAAACAAACAAATTGCACCCTCAATGAAACGTTTTTCAATAGTGAAGTTGCTTTTTGATGACCATCACGGAGATTTTTCAGCTACGCTAAACGATAAATCCGGCAATTCCGAACTCACAAAGGTTAGCAATACCAAAGGTTTTCAAAGTTTTATTTGGAAATTAGATACTCCAGTCGTTTCTATTAGCCTTTCATTAAATGGAAATGCGGATATTTTCGGCGTCTTTGTAGATGGTGATTATGGGGTAAATGTAGATAATATACCGCTTCGTGGAAGTGCGGGTACAATTTTTACTATGATTGACGATTCCTTACTCCAACGCTCATATAAAGAATCAAATGTGGGCTTAATCATTTTACAGTTTGGGGGAAATGCCATTACCGGAATTTCTTCGGTAAAAGGAGCAGAAGCGTATGCGAAAAAAATGGAACGACAAATTCGATATATTCACAGAGTTTACCCCGAAGCAAAAATTTTATTTATTGGACCTTCCGATATGACGAGAAGGGTTGAAGGAGATATGAGAACCTATCCGTTTTTGCCTGAAACCGTAGCTGCTTTAAAACAAGTTGCCGTTTCTAACGGAGCTGCATTTTGGGATATGTTTGAAGTTATGGGAGGTGAAAATTCTATGATGGCATGGTATAACCACGGATTGGCCGGCCCCGACTTTATTCATTTTACAGCCTCCGGAGCTCACAAAATTGGCACTCTGTTGACAAACTCTTTTGAATATGTGTACCAATTTTATGCTTCGGCAAAATCTCTCTCAACAGTAAAAAAAGAAAATCCAACTATTCAATGATGAAAATGTTCTCAATTACTCAATTCTCAGTAGCAATCTCCTACAAAATCAGACGATTAATATTTTTAATATTTTTCACCATTTTATTAATAGGTAATAAATCAGCGTTAGCTCAAGAACAACCCGTGAAGATTGATACGCTCGATTTTGCCCGATTTGATGCGGATACCTTTTATTTTAGTCAGGATACTTCTCTGTTGGTAAACTTTTATCGTAAGTTGGATTCGGTGATCCAATTCAAACAGGGAAACGTAAATATTATCCATATTGGAGGATCGCATGTTCAGGCAGGGGTAATGTCTCACCGCATCCGGCAACATCTTCTTACGACATATCCCGAATCGGTTGCTTCTCGGGGATTTATTTTTCCTTATTCCGTTGCCCCAAAATCAAACAACCCGATTGACTATAGAGTGATTCATCAAGGTTCGTTTGGGTTGGTACGAAATGTATACAAAGAACTTGAAAAACCACTTGGAGTTGCCGGAATTGGAGCCTATTCCGGCAAC
>CAZWCI010000020.1:0-8740 GCA_964632815.1 uncultured Lentimicrobiaceae bacterium
CTTTTGATTGATTTTTGATGGTTTTTATTTTTTCCCGGACAACAATAATCACAAGGCAACTACCGTAATTCCATCTCCTCCCATTTCAATTCGTTCATCATTAAAAGAGAGAACTTCTTTGCGCGCAGAAAGAAAATCTCGAATAACCCTTCTTAAGATTCCATTTCCTTTTCCGTGCAGGATTTTAATTTCGTGCACACTCAACAAGATTGCTTCGTCCAAATAGAGATCCAATTCATTGAGGGCTTCTTCTGCTCTTTTGCCGCGTAAATCAATTGTAGGTTTAAAGTGTGCTACTTTCTTATTAAGAGTATCTGAAAGTGTACTACCATCCCATTTTGTTCCTTCCCTCCGGATGGTGCCACGCGCCTCTTTTTTGCTTATTTTCTCTACTTTATTACGGGTTGTCTTGAAAGAAATCGAATTGAAAGATACGACAATCTCATCGCCGCGCAGTTCCTTTACTTCTCCCACCGTTTGAATATTGGCAATAAATACAGAATCTCCGATTCGAATCTCTGTTGATTCGGGCTTTTCTGGTTTTACTACTTTCTGTATTTTGCTTTTTTTCGGAATCAAGAGTTTTATTTCAGGCTCTTTTTCAATAGGATCAATTGCTTTTTCCAGCTCTTTTTTTAGCACTTTAATCTCTTCGCGAGCCATTTTCGTTTTCTCTCCATCGGCCTTTGATTCTTTAATCTCTCGAATCGTCTTTTCTATAATTTTATTCGCATTATCTATAATTGTGGTAGCTTGATTTTTAGCTTTAGATAAAATCTCTTTCCGTTGTTTATCCAATTCATTAAACTTATATTGATAATCAGCGATTAAGGTTGCCAATTGATCGTCGGCAGCTTGTACCAATCGTAATCGTGTTTCAATCTCAAGTTTCTCGTTTTCAATCTCTTCCAATTTTCTTTCATAGTCAATTTGAGCGGTCCCCGATTTTTGGGTAGCGGAATGGATAATCTCTTCCGGAAGTCCAATAAGACGAGCTATTTCATAAGTAAAAGAACTTCCCGGCTTCCCGATTTTGAGCATAAAAAGCGGTTTCATTGCCCGAGTATCATAGAGCATCGCCCCATTAACAGCTTCGGAGAATCGGTCAGGAAACATTTTCAAATTTCCGTAGTGGGTGGTGATAATCCCATAACAATCGGTTTGATAAATGGCCTCCAAAATAGCTTCGGCCATAGCACCCCCTAATGTAGGTTCAGTCCCCGAACCAAACTCATCAATAAGAAATAGAGATGACGCATTCAGGTTCTGAATCATCATGTGTAAATTGGTAAGATGAGAACTATAGGTACTCAAATCATTATCAATAGACTGTTCATCTCCGATATCAATAAAAAAATCAGAGAAAATACCCATATCAGAGGTCTCTTTCATTGGAACCAACATCCCGGTTTGAAGCATATATTGCAACAATCCTACTGTTTTAAGACACACCGATTTTCCTCCTGCATTTGGACCTGAAATGATGAGAATTCTTCCTTTTTCATTTAATTCAATATCAAGAGGTTGAACTTTTTTACCTGATTCTTTAAAATTCAAAAACAGAAGAGGATGTATTGCTTGTTGCCAATTTATCAAAGGTTTGGCGAACAAATGGGGTTTAATTGCATCACATGTTATAGCGAATTTAGCTTTTGCCCTGATAAAGTCCATCATTCCTAAAAAGTCTTGTCCGAGAAGTAAATTGGGTAAAGATGGCCTTATTTCATCTGTAATTTCGGTCAAAATACGAATAATCTCTCGTTTTTCTGCATTCAAAAGGTCTCGAAGTTCATTGTTTGCATCAAACACTTCTGTAGGTTCAATAAAAACCGTTTGTCCCGTTGCAGATTCATCATGAATAAATCCTTGTAATTTTCGCTTATATGGTGCCGCAACAGGAATACAGAGTCGACCATTACGAATGGTCATCTCGGCATCTTCCTTCACAAACCCGTCTTGTTTGGCAAGTTGAAGTAATTTCCTGATTTTCCGGTCTGCCTCTCCCGATATTTTTCGAATATCGCGTTTAATTTGTGCCAATTGGTCGGATGCATTATCACGAATATTGCCTTTACTGTCTAAAATCAAATTAATTGATTCCAAAAGCGTTTTTTCCAAGATAATAGGTTCACAAAGACTCCATAACTTTGGAAATTTTCCTTCTTCATGACGAATACGAAAATAGACTACTGCTTGAATAATTGCTTGAATCACACAGCGCAATTTTGCCAAATCTTCAATGTCAATAAAAGACCCCTCAATATGAATGGACGCATAAATATGTTCCATATTGAAATAATCTTGTGCAGGAAAGGAGTCGTCAAACAGCAAAACAGAACGAAATTCATCTGTTTTTTCAAGTAAATCCAGAATAATATCTTCTTCGATATGATAAGTCATCTGCTCCACTTGAAGCTTCCCCATATCACTGATACATTGTAATTTAATTAATTCTCGAATGGTATTGAAACCTATTTTATCTTCAAATGAGTCCGGATAAATCATATTATGATAAATAATTGATATTTTTGATGTTACAAAAATAGAGAAAAAATGAATAGGTAGAAAAAACTTAACGAATTACCGTAACACAACCAATGGATTCAAAATATTCATCTTTTCCATAAGAGAATTGCACTTTGTAAATATAGACACCACCTTGAACAAAATCATTCGCGTCTTGTCCGTTCCATCCCTCTTCGGGGTCGTGTGTCTCAAAAATCAGAGTTCCTTCTCTGGAAAATATAAAAAAAGAATAGTCGGTTGTAGAAACAAAAGAGTTAACGGGTTTAAATATTTTGGTAATTCCCCCCTTAGGACGAAATGCATTCGGGATATAAACCAAAGGGGTTTGATAGGCAATAACTTCATTAGAATAGCTTATGTCATTAAATCCATAAGCATTCGGACCATTTTCGGTGGCTTCAATTCGATAAATGAATTGGTTGCCGGAACGAGGATTGTTAATCACATTATCATCATGACGAGTAATCCCTAAAACAGTAGTCCCTACTTCTTGATAAGAAGTATTGACCTCATCTTTTCGTTGAATTGAATAAAAATCTACATATCCGTTCCATCCGTCATAATCACTCCAATTTAAGAAATTAACATAATTCTCTGTCTTTACCATTAATAATATATTATGGGCAATATTGGATTCGGCCGTTTCCATAAAACAGTCATTTTCAATAACAGCTTTATAGTGATAAGTTTGGTAATGAACTTTAACGTCAGGATCTACAAAAGTATAAGTATCTGTTCCGTTATAATTTAGAAAATCAAGATGTTCGAATGCTGTTGCTGAATCAACACTGCGATACAGATGAACCCCGGCAAAACCGGTCGTTGATCCTGTATAAACCTTAATTGCAATCGTTTCATCTTCGGTAACAGAAACGGAACGGATATAAACAAAATCGTTATTATCCTGCACGGCATACAGAAAGCAAAAACTAGTCGAAGAGGCCGTGATAGCACCTTGTTGATTCACCGCTTTCACAAAAAAGCAATACGTACTTTCCGGAATCAGATTTTCAAAAGTGAAATTATGCGTAGAGGCATCTGTATAACCTGCATAAAGAACGTTTCCACTATCAACAGTATAGTAAATTTCATACTTTTCCAACCCGCCTGTCATATTTTCATAGGGTGTCCATGAAAGAAATGCCTTCCGTCCACAACGGTCATAGGTTGACGTAATTTGCATATTTTTTTGTGCCGGAGACATAGGACTTGAATTAAGACAACTGTCCAGCACTGCAATCCTATATCGATGGATTGCGGTATTGGGATCATGATCATAATCTGTCCAAAAATTATTATTCAGTCCATAAAGAGTATCTATCGGCACCCACAAATTAGCATCTTCATAATAAATAATATATGCAATGGCGTCTGATGCAGGAGAAGGACTCCAACCCAATACGATATTACCACTCGTCAGATCTACAGAAACACTATCCAACGGGGAAATATTCGGGGGAGTCATATCCGAAAAAATATCCGTAACCCGTCGAGAGACATTGCGGCATCCTGAAGCATCGCTCAGTTCTATACGGTATCCGATGGTCGCATTACACACATCTATGGTGTCACGAAATGAAAGGGCTGATGTATGACCTGCGTATTGCCAAACCAAAAAAGGAAATTCCTTATTTACATTGTAATTTACATTATAGGTAGGCAAAGGTGGTGTTATCGGAGGAGACCAATTAAGTATGGCGATCCCGTTACCGGGATTACTCAAGTATAACTCAATCGTGGCAAGTGTATCAGAGAAAAAAGTAGAATAAGCAGAAATAGCGGTTATATAATAATAACAATTCTGTCCGTTGGCATTCGCTCCCGAATGTAAATATTGCGTTACCGAAGAGTTGGCTATTGTAGCAATTTGGGTAAACGGTGCCGCCAAGTTCGTTGTATAGAAAATCTCATACTGAACAAAACCGCTAATATCGGTCGGTGTAAGCCAGTGAAGAGTAACATTTCCATTATCGGCAACTTCAAGACAACGTAATTGAGGCGAAGTGAGTGAAAATCCCGTCAAAAAGGTAGTAAGAAATAAACCGATAAGCGATATTTTTTTTATCATTTTTTTATAACGATAAAGCAAGTTAATTAGTATGAAAATGTAAAGCAAATTCAGAATATTCAACCATAAATAACGCTGTATATATTAGAAAAAGTGTAACAATTAAAATCCTTTGGCAATCTACATCCGATTGCTTATCGATACAGAACAATTTGCCCTTTTTCATAATGTTTTTCGCCTATACGGTCCGTGTATGTTATGATATAAAGATAAGCACCGGCAGGAGATTTTTTCCCTTCGTAGGTTCCGTCCCAACCTTTGTTAATATTATGAGTGTTAAATATTAGCCTTCCGGAAGTTTCAAAAATGGATAGAGTAAAATTCGTGATATCCATTGGGGCTTCCACTTTAAATTGGTCATTAATTCCGTCTCCATTCGGAGTAAACGCATTGGGAATATACAACCCGCATTCAAAAACATCCACCCTAATAGCCAATGTAGTATCTTTCCCGTCCGGTTTGAGTACATCAACATAATAGATGTCACTTTCTTCGGGGTAAATTTCAAGAGTCGTTGCTTGAACTCCAATCTGCCATTGTACATTTAACGAATTTTTTACAAATAAGACCACTTTTGAATTTTTACACACTGCCGTATCGCGGCTATATTGCAACAAAGCGGAATGGGGGTCCCCTGAAAACGGCATGGGTAATAAATTTGATTCCGTAGACTTCTTCTGATTCGTAGGTTTAATAAATTCTTCTACCACTTCATCTTGCGAGGTGGAAGGGGTAATCATCGTAACCGAAACAGGATTTGAATGTAGCATTTGTGAATTATCCGCTACATCATTATTTGCGGAGTTGCTTTGATGAGCAAGTTCGGCTGATTTCTTATCAGTTGAAACTATTTTGATTTTAGAAGTTGCCACGTGTTTCTTTGCTTCTGTCGTCGTTACCGACTCTTGAATATCCAAACATGCTGAATCTTTGGTGATTCCTATTGCTGGTGAATGCTCCGGCGTAACAGAAAGTTGATCTTGATTTATCGATTGCTGCTCCGGTGATATAAAATAGAAAAGTGCTGCCACCAACAAGGCAATACCTCCAATAGTCACACTCAAAGTCTTGGGATTCAAAAATCTCTTTCTTACATTATAGGCTTTTAGATTCTTATTTTCAGAAATCTTTGTCCATAGTTCATCCGACGGTTGAGATTTGAAATCTTTAAACGCCTCCTTATATAATTCTCCTATTTCTTTCTCTTTCATATTCATTTACAATACTTCCAAATCATTTTTTAAATGGGTTTCAATCTTTTTTTTCAGGGAGAGCTTTGCTTTATGGAGTTGCGTTCGGACCGTTACGGGCGTACACCCCAACATTTCGGCAATTTCTTTATGAGAATAACCATCTATTTCATACAAGTTAAACGCGGCTCTATAGCCATCCGGCAGTTCGTTGATGAATGTAAGTAATAAATTCAAAGTCGTTTTGTCCGTATTAGAAACTTTAACATCTTTAATACTTTCTTCCAATTCATCAATATCAAGGTCATAGCCAGTCGCTACTTTTTTGCGATACGCATTTATTGCTGTATTGACGGTAATCTGTCTCACCCATGCATCCAAAGAACCCTCTCCCCTAAAAGAACTTATCTTCACGAATATCTTAATAAAAGAGTCGTGTAAAATGTCCTCTGCCTCCATGGTATTTTTTGCATAACGCATACAAATACCCATTAACGTACTTGAGAAATGTTGATAGAGCATCTTTTGATATTTCTCTTTTCCCGCTTTGCATCCTTCTATGATTTCCTTTTCATTAATCATTAACTTCTCAAATACTGGTGTTAAGACAAAAAAAAATTATTTGTGTTGCTTTTTTATTTTATATTTGCAAAAATATAAAACATCTTTGACAATTGAAGATTTCCCAAGATTATTTTGAAAATAAGGATGTTCTTTTTTTAGCTGAGGATTTACTCGGAAAGTACATTTTTACTCTTTTTGACGGACAAATTACCGGTGGAATTATTACGGAAACTGAAGCTTATCGAGGAATTACCGACAGGGCCTCGCACGCATTTAACGGCCGCCGTACCAACCGAAATGAAGTGATGTATGCTCGCGGTGGAACACTATATGTCTATTTGTGCTACGGGATTCATCATTTATCTAATATCGTCACCAATCAAGAAGGTGTTCCCGATGCCATCTTGCTGCGTGCCATCGTGCCAACCCACGGAGAAGAGTTGATTCTCAAACGAACCGGAAAAAGTAAAATCACTCCTGATATACTCGAAGGACCGGGGAAACTATCAAAAGGTCTCGGAATTTCAACCGCCATGAATGGATTAGCTATCGGTTCTGATAAAATTTGGCTCGAAGACAGACAAAAGGAAGTGAATAAAAATCATATCTCTAAATTACCACGCATCGGGGTTGAATACGCAGCAGAAGATGCATTGCTCCCCTATCGATTTGTATTGGCTCATGAACATTTTTTAATTTAAATTTGTTTTATATAAAAAATGCCATGGAAGAATTATTTGCAACCCTTATTGTGTTAACGGATTCTCAGAAAGCCCATATCTTACAAGCTGAATTGGAATCTGCAGGGATTACGGCCTATATCTCTGATGAGGTTTCTTCTCAATTATTCGGCGGATATGCGTCAGGAGGCATTCGTGTGCAAGTCAAAGAAAGTGATTTGGGAAAAGCTACCGCTATTATGAGCGAATTGGGATATGATTCATAAGTATTCCCTCTCTGTTACCATCGAACCTCTATGCGGCAATATTCCTTTTCTCCGTCGCGACTGATAAATGTGGATATCTTGTCTTGTGGAGCAGTCTCCTCAGTAAAGATGGTATATTCATCACCCTCTTTTGCTTGTGACAAATAATTGATGATGATTTCTTTGATATTCCCAATAGAAAAAGATTTATAATCAGGACTATCAAATAACCATTGTAGATATTTCGCATTGTTGGTATGCTGATTCATATCTAAATCGGAATACAATACCGGATAAAAATCGTGGGTCTTTTGAGAAAAATCTATTTTTTTAATTTTAGGGGCTCTCTTCTCAATGGCATGTCGGTCTTCGCACGTGTACAATGATGTGTCAAGCGCCTCAATTTCACGCGGTTTATACTCAAGAGTATCCAAAATAATCCAGTTGGAGGTGGCCGCTATCAACAAATTACCTTCGGAATCATAAAATTCGTAATCTCTCGGATGAGTAAGAAATTCGACCTTCTTTCCCCATGTTCTGACGAGAATTTCTTCATTCCATTTGGGCAGTCTATTGATTTGCACATGTACTCTCGATAAAGCCCAAAATAGATGAAGCGGATGTAAATAGTCCCTTCCTGCTTTATGAAAATTGACATGTTCCCAAGCGACTTCCTGCATCAAGCAAAACAGGGAAGGAATCGTCAAATAGGTTTCTTTATCAACCTGATAAGAATAAATTTTAAATTTTTGTTCAAATATATGTCGGTCATTCATGATATAACAAAATAGCGTTTTCGGAAGAAAAATGTTCGATTACTTAAAAGGAAAAATGAAATTTGTGGGATTAATCCACCTGTTTGTATACTGTCTGCTCTTGTTCTATGATTGTTTCCGTACGTTCGGCAACCGGCGCTGCAGGTTGCGGTCGTAGAAAATACTCAAGAATTACTTCGTTCTCTTCTTCCTTGAAAGTAACCTGATCGGCCAACCCTACTATGGTGTATAGGGAATTATCGGTGTCGGCAGATAAAGGTCGATGAAGTTGCTCCGCCAATACAGATATAGACTGGTCGCTTTGAATGTGAACAGTTACAAGACGATTCTCTATAAAAAAATCAATATTTATCTCCGGAGCGCCATCAGTAGAAGAGTCTATCATCTGCGTCAACATTTCAATAACAGATAACGATAAAATTCCGAAGTGCTCCTCTAACCGATATTCCTCACAGATGGTCTCTATGGTCCGTAACGCTTCTGAAACGGCATTGTCGGCATGTAACTGTTTTAATTCTAAATGATACATACGTTTTTATTCAATGTTATAAAAATACTGATTTACTTTTTCTTTGTAATAATAGTTCAGCGTCGGAGGAACTGTTTTGAGCATTTCAGTCTGTTGTTGTTTGGTTTTGTCAAAATTCCACTCTTTCGGCGGATTGGGGTTGCGCAACTCTTTGCCTTCTTT
>CAZWCI010000020.1:8840-18500 GCA_964632815.1 uncultured Lentimicrobiaceae bacterium
GCCATTCGCGCAAATTGCTCGTTCAACGATTGGGTATTACCGGGCATTACCCCTGTGGGTTTCCCTTCTCCTTGTTGCATCGACCGCTGCAGCGCTTCCATCTGACGATTCAATTGCTGTTGTAACTCGCGTGCAGACTTGGCTTTGCTTTTCTTCGAACCTCCGGGATTGCTACAGGACGAAGAACTCTTTCCCCGTTTCTTACATTTGCTGCACTGCGATTGATTTTGTTGTTGCTTTTCTTTGACCTCTTTCAGGGATTCTGCCAACATCAAGGCCAAATTATTCATGGAAGTCAATCCAAATTGCTGATTCGATGTTGCTTGGGGCAATCTCCGCTCGTTAAGATTCTTCTTCGCTTGTTCCAAATAGTTGTCGATTTTGTCAACCTCTTTCTGAATAAAGGGTTTAACAGCCGTTTGTCGCCGCGCCAAAGCATTCAGCGAATCCCGAATCACGCGCATGTGCTCTTGTATAATGAACTGCCCCCGAAGTGCCTCCGATAGACTGGGCGACTTGGCAGACATTTTCCGTACTATTTCCATGTTTCGCTCTTGTTCAAACGAAATCTGTACCAAATTATCCAGAATCTGACGCAATACCTGAATGTCTTCTTCTAAATCCTCGGCTTCGCTTTCCAACATATCCTGCTCCATCTGATAGGACAACTCTTCCATTTTTTCGCCGGCACTCTTCTGATTTTCGGATGCTTTGCTTCTGTTATTTTTCTGCAACGCCTCATTTCCACCCTTCATGTCTTGCTCAATTTGTTGTTGCAACTCGGAATGGTCTTTCATGTTGTTCGGCTCTTCCAACTCTTTATTCAGCTGCTGCAACTCTTTGTATTCTTGTTTCAACTGCTCATACTTCTTCTCAATTTCGTTTTGCTTATTCAGCAACTCATCTTTCGGGGTGTTTTTGGATTTAGAGTCTTCAGAAAGCTGTTTTTGTTCCTCTGCCAAATTCCTCGTCTTGTCGATCAGGTCATTATATTTTTTCTCAAATTCCAATTGTTTGAACAACTGAAGCTGTTCATCCAAACTTTTGTTAATCTCTTCCGAATTGAGTTTCATTTGCTCCGCGGCCTCCTTCATTTTATCCTTGTTGAGCTCATTCATCATGTTTTGCATCTTCTGGAATAGTTGCTTCATCTCATCACTCAGAATTTCATCAAAGCGCTTTTGCAACTCTTCCTGCTTTTTAAGTAATTCCGGAGAGAGATTCTTGAACTGTTCTTCAACACTGCGTTGTTCCTGCTGTTTTTCCTGTAAGGCATCAATTTGCTTTTGCAATTCGTTGAATTGATTCATCAGACTTTCCATCTTCTGCTTGTCTTGCCACGATGGCGCTTGTTTTTGGAGCAACTGTTGAGACAATTTTTCAAAATCCTGACTGATTTGTTTGGATTCCTGGAGTAATTTTTCAAAATCATCTTTCGTTTCGCTATTACCCTTACTCAAATCCTGGTCTATCTCTTCCATCGTTTTCAACCGGAACGTGGATGAAGTTGTTTTGCTCATTTTACTGCCGTTTACTCCATCATTATCTCGAACTTCAAAATGATATTCAATATAATAACCCGGATCTAAACGCAATGTGCCGGCATCAAAGTAGAAATAGAAATCTTGAATCGTATTCCGCGACTGTATCTCAATCGGAAGGCTCTTTCCGCTCTCCAACAAGTTCCCTTCACTGTTGAATTTCGAATAGACAAATTTCAAATTACTGAATCCGTAGTCGTCCTTGATGTTTCCTTTGAAATAAATGCGGTCTGCAAACAGAGAATCCCGTTGACTGTCCACGTAAATTTCCGGGTATTGATCCGGGATTACGGAAATGGTATGTTTAAGCGTATCTTTATTCGAATAGTAGCGATTGCTGTTTACGATCGCATAATCAAACGGAGCACGAGCCACGGCCGATACCCGATAGATATCATCTTCCGAAAGCAATGTTTTAATGGCGCTTTCACTGATAAAATGCAGACTGTCGGTATTTTTGGTGTAAAATAGCCATGTAATCCTTGTTCCTTCCGGCACCATTGCATCTCCGTTATTTTCGATAGTCTCTTTATTTTTATTTAAATAGGCAGGAAAATCCAATTGCATCACAAAGCTGATGGTCACGGGCTTCGGCAATACCGTCAAGGTGTAAGGTTTAGACGTCAATTCCTCGGTAACCAATTGAAAAGTGGTGCTTCTCTGAATATTCGAAAATTTATAGGCAAATTCACTGTTCGACACCTTGGTCAATTTATACTTCTTCTCCTTGATAGTGATGTATAGTTCTTCCGGAGTCTCTTTCCCCACGACTTTAACGTGCAAATCAAAAGTCTCATTTTGGAACGCCCTGAGCGTGTCATTCATAATTTGAAACTGATACGGAGCCGGCCGTTCATAAAACGTGTTATGATCTACAATCCGTTGGGTGGATGCAGTAAAAATTTCACTTTTAAAAGAAAATAAAGTAATAAACAACAATATCGGAATGGCCGCCCATTTTAGATAACGTTTGTTGTTTTTAAACGGAATCGCCTTAACAAAGGGAAACGGCTTTATAGTCTCGATTTTGGAATCAATTGCCGCCATGAGCAAATCATAACTTTTGAAATTTCCGGCCGCCATCAAATGTTCCAACTGTAAAATATTGAGCAACTTATCATCAATTTCCGGAAAATGTTTCCCTACGATTGCCGCCACTTTCTCCTTACTAATCTGCTTCCCGAGTCCCATAATTTTCAGAATCGGAATCACTACATAAAAGACAAAAGTAAGTCCGAAAAGGAGTAAATAGGAATAAAACAGAATCGTCCTCACCGTAGTATTGAAATAGGCAAAATATTCCAAAAGAGCATAGATAATAAACGTCAACAGCGTAACCATCACAAAGAAAATCGCGCCTTTGTAAAGTTGATTCAGGTAATATTTTTGGGCAAATTCCCGAATCTTTTGGTTAATAAGTAATTGATTGATATTCATCTGCTGCAGTTTATTCTGTAAACTTCCCAAGGTGCAAAGATACTGCATATTTTCGGAATAGCGTTTACAGATAATGAAAAAATTAATCCTTCATATAAGGAAAAAAATCAAGAAATAAACATTTATAATAATCATTTGGGCGTGTGGCTTCGCCGTATGTCTCCGACAATGAAGCCGGAACGCCCCCAAATATAGGAATATTTTTCGTATCTTTGCATCTTTATTTTTTACCACATTTATTATTCGTTATGTCCATGAAAAAAGCAGATTATATCTTTGAAACTAGTTGGGAAATATGCAATAAAGTCGGGGGAATTCATACGGTTCTTTCCACCAAAGCATTTACGGTGTCGAGTGCCTATAAAGACAACTATATTTGTATCGGCCCTGATTTATCGACCGAAAATGGCGCCAGTCAGGAGTTTATTGAAGACCCACTATTATATAAAAATTGGAAAGATATTGCGTTGCGTGAGGGATTGCGCATCCGTATTGGCCGATGGAACGTGAGCGGCAATCCGGTGGTCATTTTAGTTGATTTTACGCCTTTTTTCGAGAAAAAAAATGAAATTTTAACTCAATTTTGGTTGAAATACAAATTGGACTCCATTTCCGGTCAGTGGGATTACACGGAACCGGCCCTGTTCGGCTATGCAGCAGGCCGCGTGATCGAAAGTTTTTACCAGTTTCATTGTGATGCACAGGACAATATCATTGCGCACTTTCATGAATGGATGACCGGCACGGGGATTTTGCATTTAGAAGCCACTACCCCGCAGATTGCCACCGTTTTTACAACACATGCTACGGTTCTCGGCAGAAGTATCGCCGGCAACGGACTGCCCCTCTACGAAAATACGGCTCAATATGAACCGCTTTCGATGGCCGCCAAGTTCAATGTGCAATCGAAGTATTCATTGGAAAATTTGTCCGCCCATACCGCAGATGCCTATACGACAGTGAGCGCTATTACCAACAAAGAGTGCAGCGCGTTCTTCAAAAAGCCGGCAGATGTTCTGACCATCAATGGATTTGAAAATAACTTTGTGCCGACGGGCGACGAGTATGCAGCCAAAAGAGTGGCCGCTAGGAACAAATTGAGAGAGGTGGCTACAGCCCTCCTCCAACAACCAATTTCCGAAGATGCACTCCTCGTAATCAACAGCGGACGATACGAATTTAAAAATAAAGGAATTGATCTCTTTATACGGGCACTTTCGGAATTACAAACGCTGAACCCCGCCAAAGAGGTGTTGGTATTTATTACGGTGCCGGCCGGTACAAGCGGTATTCGAGAAGGGTTGCTCGAGAAGTTGAATAATAAGGTAACATTTACGGATGACAGCCGCGCCAAAACCCGTGATTATGAAACCCATCCGCTCCATAGTCCCTGCGACGACCCGATTGTGAAAGAATTAAACCTCCTAAATCTGGATAATGCGCCTTCAAGCAAGATTAAAGTGATCTTTGTACCTGTCTATTTAAACGGACACGATGGAATTTTTAATTTATCATATTACGATTTGCTGATCGGCTTCGACTTGTCGGTGTTCCCGTCCTACTACGAACCGTGGGGGTATACCCCATTGGAAAGTGTTGCTTTCGGAATCCCGACCGTAACCACTTCTCTGGCCGGCTTCGGGATGTGGGTGAAAGAGAATTTCGGCACACAAAAAAGTGCATGGGTGGTGGAACGTTCAGACCACAACGATGACCAGGTGTGCAGCGAAATTGCAAAGGCAATAGACTTCTATACTCGTTGCTCCCCAAAAGAACAACACGAAATCTCCAAACAGGCCTTTGATATCGCCCAACACGCTTTGTGGAAAAACTTGTTCGATAACTACGAAAAAGCTTATGATATCGCCATTACCAAGTCGGGAGAACGTTTTGAACTTTTCAAACACAAAACCTCTAAAATAGACTTGATGCTCCCGAAAATTAAAAAGCCCGAACCGAAATGGAAACGCATCACTGTAAAATCGCAACTAACAGAAAACCTGCAACGACTTGAGGAACTGGCCTATAACTTGTGGTGGAGCTGGAATTATGAAGTCCGTGAGTTGTTTATGGAAATTGCCGGTCAGAAGCGTTGGACGGAATTAGAGGAAAATCCTGTACACGTATTGCAAGTGTTGCCGTTGGATGTTATTCAACGATTTAGTCAAAATAAAACTTTCATTGCCAAATTGGATAAGGTCTATTCCGATTTTCAAGCATATATGAATGCCAAAAGTTCTCATAAAGAGGGAAAGGTGGCGTACTTCAGTATGGAATTCGGGATCAGCAATGAACTTAAAATCTTCTCCGGCGGATTGGGTATGCTGGCAGGTGATTACCTCAAAGAGGCAAGCGACAGCCATGTGAATTTGATTGCCGTGGGCTTGCTCTACCGCTGCGGTTATTTCACCCAACAGATTTCCTCTCTCGGAGACCAAATCAACCACTATCCAAGCCAAAGCTTTTCTAAGTTGCCGATGACTCCGATTAAGGATGAATACGGAAACTTCGCCAAAGTGAGCATTGCCCTTCCGGGACGTAATCTGTATGCACGCATCTGGCGGGTGAATGTGGGCAGGGTAAAACTCTATCTTTTGGATACCGACTTTAATGAGAATTCTCCCGAAGACCGCAAAACAACCTACAATCTTTACGGCGGCGATATTGAAAACAGATTGAAACAAGAATTCCTGTTGGGTGTCGGTGGCATAAGGATGTTGCGAATCCTTGGCGAGCGGCCGGTGGTCTACCACCTCAATGAAGGCCATGCGGCGTTCCTATCTTTGGAGCGGCTTCGCAATATTATGGAAGAGAATCATGTCCCCGTGGCCACTGCCATCGAATTGATCCGAGCTTCTTCCCTCTATACCACCCATACTCCGGTTCCGGCAGGGCACGATGCCTTTAGCGAAGACCTGATGCGTATGTATTTTTCCAATTATCCGGAAAGATATAACATCTCATGGCAAGAGTTTATGGGATTGGGACGCAAACAGATTGACGACCATACCGAGAAGTTCTCGATGAGCGTCCTCGCATGTAAATTATCCCAAGAAATCAACGGCGTGAGCAAAATTCACGGCAGGGTGTCGCGTGAAATGTTTGCCGACCTTTATGAAGGCCACTTTGCCAATGAACTGCATATCGATTATGTGACCAATGGGGTGCACTATCCCACTTGGGCACACAAAAAATGGCGAATCTTACACGAAAAAGTGCTTGGAAAGAATTTCTTTACCGATCAGTCGAATCCCCAAATCTGGAAAAAAATTGAGGCGGCCGACAATGCCGAATTGTGGTCCATCAAAAATGAACTCCGTGCCGAGTTAATGGATGCGGTGAAAATACTCCTCGAAGAGCAAATGCGTAAACGAAACGAGTCGCCGACGCTGATTGTCAAGACTAAGAAATCTATTCGTAACGATGTGCTGACGGTTGGCTTCGCCCGCCGATTTGCAACCTATAAGAGGGCACACCTGATTTTTACCAACGAAGAACGGCTCAAAGCCATTGTGAATGACCCCAATTATCCGATTCAATTCCTCTTCGCCGGTAAGGCACATCCCCACGATAAGGCGGGGCAAGATCTGATTAAGCGTATTTTGGAATTCTCACGGAAACCCGATTTTATCGGAAAAATTATCTTCCTTGAGAATTACGATATGATTTTGGCCAAAAAACTGATTTCCGGCTGCGATGTTTGGCTCAACAATCCTACACGTCCGTTGGAAGCCTCCGGAACCAGCGGAGAGAAAGCTGTTATGAACGGTGTGCTGAACTTCAGCGTCCTCGACGGCTGGTGGGCCGAAGGATACGTGGACGGCGGCGGCTGGGCGCTCAGCGAACAAAATACCTATTCCGACCATGACCTGCAAGATGAACTTGATGCCGCTACGCTCTACTCGATCTTCGAAGAACAAGTCGCTCCGGCTTTCTATAACCGAAATGCAGAGCAAGTACCTGAAATATGGACAACCATGATGAAGAATAATTTTGCCAAAATTGCCCCGCACTTTACCATGAAACGGCAATTAGACGATTATTATACTAAGTTCTATCACAAGCTGGAACAACGCTTCAGCTCTTTGGCAGAAAATAATCTCGAAAAAGCCAAAACCCTCGTCCGTTGGAAAGAAAAAATGATTACGGCATGGGATAATATCCAATTGGTGGAAATCCAAAAACCGCCGATGACGGAAGATAATACCTTTATCCTCGGAGAAGAACTCCATACCTACGTGAAACTGAAACTCGGAAACCTGAATCCCGAAGATATCAAACTCGAATATGTGTTTACCAATCGCAACGAAGATACCGTGGAAATGCAAGCTAAATACTCGTTCGAATTTAAAAAAATGGACAATGGGGTTGCCATGTTCCACAACCGTATTCACGCCAAATACGCAGGCGTTTGGAATTGTGCCATCCGCATGATTCCGGCCAACGAACTGCTTCCTCATGACATGGACTTTAACTTGGTTACGTGGTTGTAAGCAGCATAGAATTACTATTTTTCATATTTTTGCACCCGAAAAAATTATATTATAACAATGGAATTATCAGAACAAGAAATAATCAGAAGAAAAAAACTGGAAGATTTGATTAATTTAGGCATTAACCCTTATCCGGCGGATACCTACGAGGTGAATACCACCTCTTCGGAAATACATACCCGCTTTCCGGAAGATCCCGACCGTTTTCAAGCGGTAAGTCTTGCGGGACGCATTATGAAGCAACGGATTATGGGCGCCGTATCTTTCTACGAAATCCAGGATGCATTCGGAAAAATTCAGATTTATGTAAAACGCGACGAGATTTGTCCGGGAGAAGATAAAACCGCCTATAATGGGGTATTTAAGAAATTGGATATCGGTGATATTATCGGAGTGAAAGGGTACGTTTTTGTGACTCAAATGGGGGAAATAAGTATTCATGTGAAGGAATTTACCTTGCTCTGTAAGTCGATTCGCCCGCTTCCCATCGTCAAGGAAAAGGACGGAGAGGTGTACGATGCCTTCCGCGACCCTGAACAACGCTACCGCCAACGCTATTTAGACCTGATTGTAAATCCTTCAATTAAAGAGACATTCATTAAAAGAACGATACTCGTGAATACGATGCGTCAGTTCTTGAACGAAAAGGGCTATTTGGAAGTGGAAACGCCCATCTTGCAACCTCTTTACGGAGGAGCAGCAGCGCGGCCGTTCAAAACCTATCACAATAAACTCGATACGACGCTCTATCTGCGTATTGCCAATGAGCTATACCTTAAAAGACTTATTGTGGGCGGCTTCGATGGCGTATATGAATTTTCTAAGGATTTCCGCAACGAAGGGATGGACCGATTCCATAATCCCGAGTTTACCCAAATGGAGCTCTATGTTGCCTACAAAGATTATGAATGGATGATGAATCTCGTGGAAGAGATGGTTGAAACGGTGGCGCTTGCGCTGCACGGAACGACAAAAGTCCAAGTGGGGGATAATCTGATTGACTTTAAAAGACCATGGAAACGCTATACGATGTACGAAGCGATTCAACATTTCACAGGAACCGATATTTCGGAGATGGATGAGTCCGAAATGGCTTCTTTTGCCAAAAAAGTGGGCGTAGCTGTTGATTCGACAATGGGTAAAGGCAAACTGATTGACGAGATTTTCGGAGAAACCTGCGAAGCACACCTCATCCAGCCGACCTTTATCTACGATTATCCTTTGGAAACCTCTCCGCTGACCAAGAAACACCGCACCAAACCTCATCTTACCGAGCGGTTTGAAGCTGTTTGCAACGGAAAAGAGATTTGCAATGCTTATTCCGAGTTGAATGACCCGATTGACCAACGCAAACGTTTCGAGGACCAGCTGGAACTCGGCAAACGTGGCGATACGGAATCGATGGTGTTGGATGAAGACTTCTTGCGTGCACTGGAGTTTGGAATGCCTCCAACTGCCGGTTTGGGTATCGGGATTGACCGTCTTTCGATGATCATGACCAACTCCCATTCGATACAAGATGTGCTCTTCTTCCCGCAAATGAGACCTGAAAAGAAGTCAGAGGAAGCATAAACAAACCTGTATAGGAAAATAGTTTTTCCTATTTTAACTTTGTAATTATTAATTTTAATTTTGATTAGGGCGTGCCGGCTTCGCCGTCGGCGTCCGGCTACAAGTCCGCAGCCGGCAGTCGTGTGCCCGCAAAGCCACAAAAAGAGCTTCCTCTAGTCGCTTTTTTGTGGCAGCGGGCACATCGCCTCCCGTCCTTGCGGGCTTTCCGCCTCAACGCCTCACGCATTGGGCAATAGCAAGTATATCCAACTAACAGGAAAAATTTATCATAATAAAGCCCCTCTTAATCACTTTAAATCTTTTATACAAAGTTTATCCTAATAAAAGTTTTTGTATTTTCGCAAAACAAATAATGTACAACTCAAATTTTGGAAAAAGTATATAATCTCTCATATAGCATATGATACAACGCCTTTGAGAATAGAAAGTACACATATAAATGAGTTAGGGCCTATTATGTTGAAACCGCAGACAGAAATTACAAATTAAAATTATCATAACTTTGAACTAAAAATTATCTATAGACTGAATATATGAAAGCAATTTATGAGTAATACAAAAATATCCATTCGTTTCTTTGACGACCGCGAAGTACGAGCTATTTGGGATGAAGAAAA
>CAZWCI010000021.1:0-18402 GCA_964632815.1 uncultured Lentimicrobiaceae bacterium
CGACCATCCGCAATTACAATATGGTAGAAAGGTTGATTTTTCTTACCAAATCTTTGTAATCTGATTCTTGTTGCCATAATTGTTTTTTATTTTGTTTAATAATTTTAAGGCCGCAAAAGTACAAAAAAATCTTTTACAAAACCTTAGCTTCTTTTATTTAATAAAATTATCTGCTGTATGGAAATGATTTTCCGGGGAAATAGGCTTGAGCGCCCAACATTTCTTCGATTCTAAGCAATTGATTATACTTCGCAATGCGGTCTGTACGACTGGCAGAACCTGTTTTAATTAATCCTGTATTCAAAGCAACTGCTAAGTCGGCAATAGTAGTATCTTCAGTTTCACCTGATCTATGTGACATCACAGCAGTATAACCGGCTTTATGTGCCATATTTACAGCATTAATCGTTTCGGTTAATGTTCCGATTTGATTAACTTTGATTAAGATTGAATTGGCTACTCCTCTTTCTAAGCCCATGGCTAATCTTTCTACATTGGTAACAAAAAGGTCATCTCCGACCAATTGAATTTCGCCACCTAATTTGTCGGTCATCATTTTCCAACCGTCCCAGTCATCTTCAGCCATACCGTCTTCAATAGACACGATAGGATATTTTCTGCACCATTCTGCCCAATAATCAACCATTTGAGATGGAGTCAATTTATCACCGGTAGATTTTTTGAGATGATATACGTTTTCATCTGTAAGGAAATATTCGGAAGAAGCTGGATCCAAAGCGATATAAACATCAACACCCGGTTTATAACCTGCTTTTTCGATGGCTTTTAAGATAACTTCAATAGCTTCTTCATTTGATTTAAGGTTTGGAGCAAAACCACCTTCATCACCAACGTTGGTTGAATAACCTTGAGATTTCAAAACAGATTTAAGATTATGAAATACTTCAGCTCCAATTTGAAGAGCATGAGCGAAGGTTTTTCCACCTACCGGCATAATCATAAATTCCTGAAAATCTATACTATTATCGGCATGAGAACCTCCATTCAAAATATTCATCATCGGAACCGGCAATGTATTCGCATTGCAACCACCGATATATCTATATAGATGCTGACCGGTTTCTTTAGCAGCGGCATTGGCAACGGCCAAGGAAACACCTAATATAGCATTCGCTCCAAGATTTCCTTTATTTGGAGTTCCGTCCAATTCCATCATTCGAGCATCTATCTCATTTTGATTCAATACATACATTCCTTTTAATTCTTCAGCAAGTACCTTATTCACATTTTGTACTGCTTTTTGAACGCTTTTGCCCAAAAACTGAGATGGATCTCCGTCTCTCAATTCTACGGCTTCATGAACGCCGGTAGATGCACCTGACGGAACCGCAGCGCGTCCCATTACTCCATTAGCGGTATAAACATCAACTTCTACTGTTGGATTGCCTCTAGAATCCAAAATTTGACGTCCTAAAATTCCAATAATTTCGCTCATAATTTCTTTCTTTTAAACATTATTTTACTTGGTTTTTTCGTGGTGCAAATATACACTTTTTATTCCGAACATTCATCAATAAAATTTCAACAAATTCCTTCCAGCTTTTGCCAAAGTAGATATTAAAAAAAATAAATTAATTTTGCCGGCACAAAAAATCGTATGAATTTTCAACCAAAAATAAAAGATAAAAACAATTTGCTCTTACTTTTTATTGTATTTGCAGCTGTGTTTCTACGTTTTTATCATTTTAATCAAATTCCATTTACTCATGATGAATTTAGTGCTCTTTTCAGAACACAATTTGATAATTTTCAAAATTTAATTCGTTATGGTGTTTGCGTAGACGGGCATCCTGCCGGGGTACAACTTTTTTTATATTATTGGACAAATTGGTTTGGTACAACAGAATGGATAGTCAAATTGCCATTTGCATTGGCCGGGATTGGAGCAGTAGTTTTAATTTTCTTGATTGGAAAACTATGGTTCAATCCTACCGTAGCATTTGTTGCTGCCTCTTTTGCAGCATCATTGCAATATACAGTGATGAATAGTCAAATTGCACGTCCTTATATGAGCGGACTTTTTATTACACTATGTATATTTTATTGTTGGAGTCATCTCATTTTACACCCTGAACGAAAATTTTACCCTAATTTAATTGTATATATTATTGCCTGCACCGGAGCTGTATATAATCATTATTTCAGTTTTCTTTTCGCTTTAATAACAGGAATTATCGGAATTTTCATCATTTCCAAAAAACGGCGTCTTGCATATCTCATCGGTGGGGTAATCGTTTTCTTGTTGTTTCTCCCCCATTGGTCTATTACCATGGCTCATCTTCGTCTCAAGGGAATTGAAGGATGGTTGGGAAAGCCTTCCCCTGATTTTTTAATCGAATACCTCTCCTATCTCTTTCATCACTCAATTTATCTTATTTCATTAGTTATTCTTATCATAATTTACGGCATATTTACATTAAAAACAAATTCTTTCTCCTGGCGAAAATCTCTTCTCTTTTTCACTCTTTTCTTTCTTCCAATTCTTATTGGCTATCTTTATTCAACATACATTAATGCTGTTTTACAATATTCTGTTCTTATTTTTAGTTTCCCATATCTGTTTTTCATCATTTTTGGACATCTTAAAGAACAGAAATTTGCAGTAAATTTTCTATTAACAGCCGCCATTTTAATAACGTCTTCTCTAACTTTGATTTTAGAACGAAAGCATTTTAATCTCTTTTATAATTCTGTTTATGAAAAAATTATAACTGATTATCCCGACGAGAAGAAAGACTCAACTCTCTTTTTAGTTTATAGTAATAGGGAAATATCTGACTATTATCTTAATAAAAATCCGGATGTACGTAATATCATTTTTGCCGATTCCTTTGCTACACCTGCACAATTAGATATCTTCTTGCAACAACAGTCTGAACGTTACCCATCGCTTTATTTGGGGGCAATATCTTCAGTTCCCCCGAATTTCTTTCCAATCATTCAGAATTATTACCCTGCTATTGAAGAACAACATTATTACTTTTCCGGAGAAACTTGCTTCTTTTCTAAGAAAAAAAACAATTATGAGCACTCAAAAACAATTGCCGATTTTCATTCTTCTAAATTCCCTGAAAATTGGCAACAAATTGATATAAAACAACTTACTTATAATGATTCTCTGGGAAAATTTCCAATAATTCACATTCCTAAAGAAAAAGACTGGAATTGTAAATATACTTTTCAACTAGGAGACATTGAATATCATCATAACGATTTCATAGATATTGAAATCATTTTTTCCTCAGAAGATAGAATGCAGAATATTGAAGTTGTCTCAACGCTTTATAATGGGAAAAACCAAATTTATTGGAGCAGTACAAATTTAATGAATTTTATCTCTGAACCCCATAAATGGCAACGAGCAATTCATTCAATAAAATTGGCAGATATTCATAAAAAAAACAAACATACTCAAATTGATATCTTTCTTTGGAATAAAGAAAAGAAACAGATATTAATTCAAAATATCCGAATTTCACTTAGAAAGGGAAATCCATATTTGTATGGGATTTATGAAAAAATTGAAGAATAGCCTTTTCGTTAATTTTAAACATCTGTTTAATTATATAAAAAAAAGGTGTATTTTTGCAGTTTATAATGAATAAGTAGAAAATGAATTTCCTTTCTGTAGAAAAACTCAGCAAAACTTATGGCGAAAAAGTCTTATTTGATCAAATCACATTCGGCATCAAAAAAGGTCAAAAGACTGCATTAATTGCTCGTAACGGAACGGGGAAAAGTACACTTCTCAATATAATTGCCGGCATAGAGTCACCCGATGAAGGTCAAGTGGTTCTTCGAAATGACATAAGAGTCGCTTATTTACCCCAGATGGATCATTTTCCTGAACATTATTCTGTTTTGGATACAATTTTTGAATCCGAGACTCCTATTATCGCAGCCGTTAAAGAATATGAAACCTGCATGTCTTTAATTTCGGGAGAAAACAATTCCCAAATTCAACAGCGACTTGAAAAGGCAATTGTGGAGATGGACCGACTTCAAGCATGGGATTTTGAAAATAAGATTAAAGAGATCTTGTCCAAGTTTGGCATTCATGATATTTTTAGAAATATCACAGAGTTATCCGGAGGAGAAAGAAAGAAGACTTCTTTAGCTAAAACACTCATTGCCGAAAGTGATTTTCTCATTTTGGATGAACCCACCAATCATTTGGATATTGATATGATTGAGTGGATTGAAGATTATCTTTCTTCTTCAAATACAACATTATTAATGGTTACCCATGATCGTTTTTTTCTTGATCGTGTTTGTAATAATATCATTGAATTAGAAAACGGAAATTTATATCAATACAAAGGAAAATACGACTACTACATTGAGAAAAAAGCAGAAAGGATTGTTCAATCGGAAACGCAACATGAAAAGTTAAAACTACTATATCAAAAAGAGTTAGCTTGGGTCCATACCTCTCCGCAAGCCCGAACCACAAAGGCAAAAGCCAGAATCAATGCCTTTACAAAATTAAAAGAAGAGGCCTCTCAAAAAACGGAACAGCGAGCTTCTGCTTTTAAAGTAAAAACAGAAAGAATAGGAAATAAAATTTTAGAAATCAACAACTTAAATTTCTCATATCCCAATCTTAAGCTTCTTGATGATTTTTCTTATATTTTTAAAAAAGGAGAAAAATGTGGTGTAGTTGGTAAAAATGGAAGTGGGAAAAGTACATTTCTCAAATTAATAATGGGAGAATTAAAAGCCCTAAGTGGAAAAATCACCCCCGGATTGACTATCAAATTCGGATATTTTTCACAAGAAGGACTTTCAATTAAAGGAAATAAAAGAATTATAGATTTAGTCAAAGAAGAAGCGGAAATTATACGTACTGAAAACGGCAATTTTGTTAGTGCATCTCAATTCTTAAATAATTTTGGCTTTAAATTTGAACAACAATACGCATACTATGACGATTTAAGCGGTGGTGAAAAACGCAAGTTACACTTGCTTATCGTACTGATGAGAAATCCAAACTTTTTAATTTTGGATGAACCCACGAATGATTTTGATATAGACACGCTGAATCTTTTAGAAGATTTTCTTGAGAATTTTGAAGGTTGTATTTTGGTTGTCAGTCATGACCGTTGGTTTATGAACAAATTGGTTGACCATCTGTTTGTTTTTGAAGGAAATGGAAAAATTAAAGATTTTTACGGCAATTATACAGAGTATAAAATTGAAAAAGAACGTGAAATAAGAATTCAACGAAAAAAAGAGAAAGCAACTATTTCAAATGATATTAATACTGATTCTCCTAAAAAAACTTCCAACAAGTTAACATATAAGGAAAAGCAAGAGATGATGACATTGGAAATTGACATTGAAAAAATAGAGCAAGAGAAAAAGGAGATTGTCGCAAAGATGAATTTAGGCGAAACTGCCGGAAGTGACTTAACTGAATTGGCAAAGCGGTATCAGGAGATTGACCAAGAGTTGGACATAAAATCAACTAGATGGTTAGAATTGAGTGAAAAGGATGAATAATAATCAATTAATTAGACATTAGCACAGGACTCATATATCATGAAATTAGGCATAGACATAGGCTCAACAAGTCTGAAAGGTATTATACTTAATCCGGATAATCAAGTAATTTATCGGCGATACGCACGGCATCATGCTTCGATTATTCCGGTACTTCTCGATTTATTGGAAGACGCCACTCCTTTAATCGGGAACGAGCCAATACAAATTATGTTTACCGGTTCTATCGGGATGGGCATTTCAGAACGGCTTCATTTACCCTTCACGCAAGAGGTTGTATCCTCTATTCAATACATTAGAGATACACATCCGGAAGTAAAAACTTTTATTGACATGGGGGGAGAAGACAGCAAAATGATCTTTTTCAATCCCAACCGTCAGCCGGATATAAGGATGAATGGAAGTTGTGCAGGGGGAACTGGAGCTTTTATAGATCAGATGTCAACACTGCTTGGGATTCCTATGGAAGAGATGAATAATTACGCACAAAAAGCGGAAATTATTTATCCGATTGCCTCTCGATGTGGCGTTTTTTCCAAAACAGATGTACAAAATTTGGTTGCCAATAATGTGCAACGCCATAATATTATCGGCTCTATTTTTCATGCAGTTGCCCTACAAGTAATCAGTTCTCTATCAAGAGGATATGAGGTTGTTCCAAAACTTTTCTTTTGCGGAGCTCCTTTTGCATTTTTACCCGAATTAAAAAAAGCATTTTTAAAAATCTTACAATATGATGAATCTGAAATCATCACTTGTGAGCACCCCGAATTAGTTCCTGCACACGGAACCGCGTTATCGGTTTCCCCAGATCAACCTTCTCAATCAATTACGGAATTAAAGGAACTTGTGAGCGAATTACTCCATGAGAATATCTCACTACAATCTGACCTTCCACCACTTTTTGACTCTCCGGAGGAATTTGAATCCAGACGCCAACAAATAAGCACACACACGATTCAAAAAGTGAGCTATAATCCCAAAAAAGACAAACTATTTATGGGAGTGGACTCTGGTTCAACCACCACTAAAATTGTCATTATCAATCAAGATAATGAAATCATTTATGACTATTATGCAAAAAATCTCGGAGACTCAATCGACTCTTTTGCTAAAGGAATTCAAAAATTCAGCGAAAGTTTGGAGGGTAGCGAAATTAATTTTGTATCAAGTTCCGTAACCGGCTATGGAGAAAATTTATTAAAAACTGCATTTAATCTTCATCACGGCATTGTAGAAACAATGGCACATTACATTGCAGCCCAGCACATCAACCCCAATGTTAGTTTTATTTTGGATATCGGAGGTCAAGACATGAAAGCCATTTTTCTAGAAAATGGTTCTATTCAAAATATTGAAATTAATGAAGCATGTTCTTCGGGATGCGGCTCTTTTATTGATGGTTTTGCCAATATGCTAGGAATGTCGGTCAGCGACTTTGCGCTTATGGCATGTCAAGCCCAAAAGCCCTGTGATTTGGGAACACGTTGTACTGTTTTCATGAACTCTAAAGTCAAACAATCACTTCGTGAAGGAGCTGCCATTGAAGATGTCGCAGCAGGACTCTCCTACTCTGTCATTAAAAATTGTCTTTTTAAAGTTTTAAAATTAAAAAATCCGGAGGAATTAGGGAATCATATAGTAGTTCAAGGAGGTACTTTTAAAAATCTTTCTGTAATTCGTTGTTTGGAACTGCTCACAACAAAAAAAGTTCACATATCCAACATTCCGGAATTGATGGGGGCATACGGAGCAGCACTCTACGCCCGACAAACATGGGAAGAGGAACAAATATCCTTGACTCCATCAAAAAATCCCATTTCTTTGAATGATCTCTTAACGATTAAAACATTCAGTGCAACAGATCTGCATTGTAATGGTTGTGAGAACCAATGTACCATTAAAAAAATAGTTTTTTCAAACCAAAAAAAGTTTTATTCCGGGAACAAGTGCGATAAAGTTTTTTCCAATCTGGATACCAACGCAGAAAAGGGGGATAATTTTCATACGATTAAGTACAATATGCTTTTCGCAAGAAACGATACGTTAGTTCAGCCGCGATTCACCATGGGAATCCCGAGAGGACTTATTTTTTATGAAGATTATCCATTCTGGCACAGCTTATTAACCGCATGCAATATTCGGCCTTTGCTTTCCGGAGTTACAACAGTTGCACAATATGAAAAGGGAATTAAAACCATCATGGCAGATAATATTTGTTTCCCTGCAAAACTTATGCATGGACATATTATGTATTTGTTGAAGAAAAATGTTGACAGAATTTTATATCCCTATATTGTTTACGAACGACAAGAACATTCAAAAGCAGCCAACAGTTACAATTGTCCCATTGTATCAGGTTATTCGGATGTACTGATAAGCGCCATTGAGCCGCAAGAACTTTACAACATTCCCATTGATTCCCCAGTGCTCAATTTCAATGAAAAAAGTTTATTGAAAGCTTCACTCACAAAATATTTACTTCAATTTGGCATTGAGAAATCTATCATTAAGAATGCAATTAAGCAAGCACTCCAATCACAAGCCGATTATGAAGATTCCCTTAAAAGTACCGTACATCATCTTTATAAAAAAGCTTTGTCAGAAGGTAAATCTGTCATTGTTTTGGCTGGACGGCCATACCACATTGACCCCTTAATTCAACACAAAATCTCTGAAGCAATTGCAGATTTTGGTGTTACAGTAGTCAATGAAGACATTGTTCGTTTTTCGGAAGGTGATTTTTTTGACACTACCGATTCTGTGGCACAATGGGCATTTCCGAATCGCATTCTCAAAGCTGCGAAATGGGTTGCCAATCAGCCTGAACAAGTTCACTTTGTTCAGATCACTTCCTTTGGATGTGGTCCGGATGCATTTATCAATGAGGAGATTAAACAGTTACTGCAAGCAAAAGGAAAAAGTTACACATTACTTAAAGTAG
Source organism: uncultured Lentimicrobiaceae bacterium (assembly GCA_964632815.1). Classification (GTDB taxonomy): domain Bacteria; phylum Bacteroidota; class Bacteroidia; order Bacteroidales; family WCHB1-69; genus DUOL01. Next base: position 8,468 of record CAZWCI010000021.1, read on the forward strand.
ATGATGTAAATAATATCGGCTCACTGAAATTACGTATTCGTTCCCTTATTGAGAGTCATAAAAGTAAAAAACAACCTATATGCATCCCTGTTAAGAGAACTCCTATTTTTGAAAAAAAGGACAAACATCGTACCATTATAGCTCCCTATTTTGCAGAAAATTATTCAGAATTACTTCCTTCAATATTCAAATTAATGGATATTGATATGCATGTTCTTCCGCCCAGTGATGCGCTCTCAAATGATATTGGATTACAATATGCAAATAACGAAATTTGCTATCCGGCGACTTTGGTCGTTGGAGACATTATGAAGGCATTGCAATCAGGTCAATTCAATCCTGACGAAATTGCCGTTGCCATTACCCAAACGGGAGGACAATGCCGCGCCAGTAACTACATTTCTATGATTAAAAGAGCCCTGCTTTCAGGGGGATTTGATTCAATACCGGTTGTTTCCGTTTCTTTTGGAAGCGGGATTTTGAACGAACAACCCGGATTTGAACTCAAATGGGCAAAATCTGCCGTTCCAGCACTTTATGCAATGTTGTATGTCGATACTTTGGCGAAACTATATTATCCGGCTACTGTAAGAGAAATTCGAAAAGGCGCTGCCAAAGAAATGAAAGACAAGTATTTGGAATTGGCAAAACCTTACATCGAAACTAAACGTCATAAAGATCTGATAAAATTGATTACCCAAGCTGTAAAAGATTTTAACAGCATTATCAACCATAATATTAAAGCACCGGTTATTGGTGTTGTGGGCGAAATTTATGTAAAATACAACTCTTTCAGTCACAAAAATGTCATTAATTGGCTTATTGAACAAGGAATTGAAGTGGTTGCCCCTTCTTTGTACAATTTCTTTATTTGTGAATTTGTGAACTTACAAATCAAAAAAGATCTTCACATTAAAAAAGTTACAACACCTTTATTTTTCTCAAACTATATTTTTAAAAAAATAAGACAAATTGCAGAAAAATTTGATAATGCCTCCCAAGAATACACCTATTATCGGCCTTTTGCAGATTTGGAAAAAGATTCGCTCAACGCATCTAAAATTATCAGTTTAGCTGCCCAATTTGGAGAAGGATGGCTCATTCCCGGAGAAATTTCAGCTTTTGCCGAAAATAAAATATACAATGCTATTAGTCTGCAACCTTTCGGCTGTATTGCAAATCACGTTATTTCAAAAGGTATTGAAAAAAAAATCAAAAAGACCTATCCTAAAATGAATTTACTCTTTCTTGATTTCGATGGAGGAACTTCAGAAGCCAATATTCTTAACCGACTTCATTTTATGATTGATAACGCAAAAAACGGAGAATAAAACCTGCTTTTTAATACGATTTATAAAATAATATCGTTTCATATATAAAAATTCTTAATTCTGAAATCAGTTGAAAGAAAAGTTTAAATTCACTACATCATGGACTTAAACCGTTATTTTTCCATACTTAAATCGCTTCCTAAGGGAGTACGATTGGTTGCAGTGTCTAAAACCAAATCCGTAGAGGAAATTAGCTCCCTATATTCTCAGGGACAACGCATTTTCGGAGAAAATAAAGCACAAGAGCTGAAAGAGAAATATGAACTCCTTCCCAAAGATATTGAATGGCATTTTATAGGTCATCTTCAAACCAATAAAGTGAAATATATTGCTCCTTTTGTGTCGATGATTCATGCCGTTGACAGTCTCCCTTTATTGGCAGAAATCGACAAACAAGCCGCAAAATATCATCGCACGATTCCCTGTTTGCTCCAATTTCATATTGCCCAAGAAGATACAAAATTCGGACTTGACCTTGAAGAATGTGACACTATCCTTCGAAACCCTCAATTCGGCATCTTTAAAAATGTCGCAATTCATGGAGTTATGGGAATGGCGACATACACGGATAATACTACACAAATAAAACAAGAATTCAAAACGCTCTCCACCATTTTCGACCATCTTAAATCAAATTATTTTAAAGATAAAGATTATTTTACGGAAATCTCAATGGGAATGACCGATGACTATCTATTGGCCATTGAAGAAGGAAGTACCCTCGTGAGAATCGGAAGTGCTATTTTTGGAACAAGATAAAAAATACTATGATTCACTATCTTACAACTATTCTTAAGCACTATCTCTTTTGGTTTCTTTTTTTTGTATTGGGACGACTCTTTTTTCTGTTGGCAAACATAGCCGGACTTCATGGTCTTGACTTTACAGAAATCCTGATGACGTTCATACAACCTCTTCGTTTGGACTACTCAACCGTTTCCTATATAATGGCAATCCCTTTCATATTGATTACTATCAAATTAGCTATCAATAAGAATTTTCCGGATATTATTCTTTCCATTTACTCCATAATACTTATCACACTTTGTTCTATTATTATTTTCTCAGATATTGCGGTTTATAGTGAATGGTCAACAAAAATCAATTACAAGGCACTTACTTACTTAAAAAATCCGGATGAAGTAATCAAGTCCGCAAGTACATTTCATACCGTTATGGTGATTACGGGTAGTCTTTTGATGGCAGCTGCAGCTATTTGTATTTATTTACGATTTATCATTAAGCGTAAAGTTAAAACGATTCCTCGTTTTTATTTTCAAAGCTTCGGACTTTTAATCGTGGGACTTGCTATTCAATTTGCCGGCATTCGAGGTGGAATCTCCCCTATTCCCATTTCACAAAGTGCTGCCTATTTCTCAAAAAATCAGACGCTCAATGATGCTGCCGTAAATCCAACCTGGAATCTCATGCACAGCATCGTTAATTTTAGCTCTTTAAATCAAACAAATCCTTTTGCACACTTAAAACAAAATACAGCTGAATCTCTTGTAAAAGAACTATTTACAATAGAAAAAGACACAACCATTCAGGTTTTAAAATCGCAAAATGTAAACATTGTATTGATTGTATTGGAAAGTTGGTCTGCTGATTTAATTGAAACAATTACCGGTGAAAAAGGAATTACCCCTTATTTTAACGAACTTGAAAAAGAAGGAATTTTATTCACTCGTCTCTATTCGAACGGTCACCGTTCCCAACAAGGATTATCTGCTCTTTTAAGCGGTTTCCCTCCAGTTCCGATTCACAATATTACCGATAACTTCGAAAAATATCAAAATTTGAACAGCATCGTCCGAGACCTTAATGGGAAAGGATATAACTCCTCTTTTTACTTTGGGGGAGACTTGGTTTACGGGAATTTAAAAGCGTATATGATGTCCAATCAATTTGATAAAATTGTGGAAGAAAAGGACTTCCCATCTGATTTAGGAAGAGGAAAATTGTCCATTTTTGACGAGCATGTTCTGACTTATCATATTGAAGAGATGAATCAAGAAAAAGAACCTTTCTTTAGCATGATATTTACAGGAAGCACTCATTCTCCTTACGATGAGCCCAAAATTGTACCACAATTAGGTTGGAAATGCGCAGAACTTCCCTACCTCAATTCTGCAAAATATACGGATTATTGCATCAAAAAGTATTTAGACATGGCAAAATTGCAGCCATGGTATGCCAATACTCTTTTTATTCTTGTTGCAGACCATAGTCATCGAACTCATAAGGAGAGAGATTATCACAGTCCTGAATATCAACACATTCCAATGTTATGGTTTGGAGAAGTTCTCAAAGATGAGTACCATGGAATCACTGTAGATAAATTGTGTTCTCAGGTTGATATTCCGTTGACAATATTAAAGCAATTACAGATGAACACAGATGAGTATGCATGGAGTTTGGATATATTCAACCCGAATACAGAAGAATTTGCTGCATTTGAAACTTCGTGGGGGCTTAATTGGATTCGAAAAGACCTTTTTTTGAGATATGACGGATTCCAAGATTATTTTTATCCGTCTTCTTTTGAAAACGATTCCATTAAAAATAGAGAAAAGTTATACGGAAAATCTTATTTACAAATTCTTTATCAACAATATTTAGATTTCTAATCCGAATATAAAGTTGGAATAAATCAAGCTCCTATTGTTTTTCATATTGTTCAACCTCATCAGAAAAGAATGAGAGTTCTACTCCAGCGGTTTTAAACATCTCTTCTGACTCTACTCCGTCATGGTATTTTTTTTCACATACAACTCTTTTAATGCCACAATTGATAATCAACATGGCACAAATACGACACGGAGTCATTCTACAATATAACGTACTTTCATTCAGTGAAATTCCGAGTTTTGCGGCCTGGCAAATTGCGTTTTGTTCTGCATGCACCGTACGAACGCAGTGTTGGGTTACTGTTCCGTCTTCATGAACCATTCGTTTCAACTGATGGCCGACTTCATCACAATGAGGTAATCCTTTGGGAGAGCCCACATAACCGGTTACCAATATTTGTCGATCCCGCACAATGACACAGCCACTTCTTCCCCGGTCGCACGTTGCACGTCCGCTCACGGTATTGGCAATTTCCATAAAATACTCGTCCCATGACGGGCGCTGATATAAACTACTTTGCGGTGTTTTCATCTTCCTCTTGTGATTTCATGTTTATACTATAATAATTAAGTTCCGTCCGTTCCTGCCATCCGCATGCACGCCAAAATGCATTTCCGACATGATTATCTTTCAAAACCAAAAGTCCGTTTTTTCGAATTCCTGCTTGCTGAATTGCTCCATAAACCGCATTTAATAATTCTTTTCCAACTCCTTTTCTTCTACACTCAGGTTTTACTGTAGCATGATAAATATATGCTCTCCGCCCATCCATGCCGCACAAAATAGCCCCAATAATTTGTCCGCTTTCTTCCGCAACAAAATTAGAGGTTGGATTATGACATATAAATTTCGTAATTCCTTCCCTAGAATCATCGTAATTGCGAAGACACATTCCTTCTGTAACTGTCCATAAATTATATACCTCATCATAATCTTCGGGGCACATGAGTCTGATTTTCATCTTTCTTATAATTTTTTAATAAAGAAAACAAAATTACATTTTTTCATGAATAGAACAAGTAAAAATCAATAAAAAAATAAAAAATGATTTTAATTTAAAGGGTATTATTTTTTAACAATCGTATCGTTATAATTTTTTATAAAAGAAAAAAAAAATGGGCAAAAAAAATGTAATTTTGTCAGAATATTAAATAAATAGTGTCATGAAAAAAGTAGCTATTTTAGCCGGAGGCAATTCAGGAGAGTATGAAGTTTCTCTTAAAACGGCTCAAAACATATTGAATATTTTGGATAAAAATCTGTTTATTCCATATTTCATTCATCTTAAAGGTCTTGAATGGACATACACCGATTCCGTCGGAAAGAGTCATCCCATTGACAAAAACGATTTTTCATTAACTGTTGACCAAAAAAAAATAGAATTTGATGTCGTATTTATTGCCATACACGGGACTCCGGGAGAAGATGGGAAACTTCAAGGTTATTTCGATATGCTTCAAATTCCTTATACAGGATGTGATCTATTCTCTTCAGCCTTAACATTCAACAAGTATTTTTGCAATCTAACCGTTGCACATTTCGGGATTCCTATTTCACCTTCATTGCATTTTTATAAAAATGACATTATTGATTATGAGCAAATAATCTCAGTTTATCAATTACCATGTTTTGTGAAACCTTGTAATTCGGGATCAAGTGTTGGGGTAACAAAAGTGCACAATGAAAAAGAATTACAAGAAGCAATTAAAGAAGCTTTTAGACATGACAATCAAATTATGATTGAAAAATTTATTCCTGGAAGAGAAGTAACCTGCGGGATAACAAGAATAAATGGTTCCATTCAAAAATTGGCCATCACTGAAATTATAAGCAAAAATGAATTTTATGATTTTGAATCTAAATATACTGATCAACTTCATGATATGAAAACTCCTGCTAATATTGGAGAAGAGTGCAGCAACTCCATTTTTGAGTATTCCGAAATTATTTACCACCGATTGGGATGCAAAGGAGTTGTCCGCATTGACTATATTGTCACTCCTGAAGGAAAACCAATTTTTCTTGAAATAAATACAATCCCGGGACAAACCTCCATGAGTATTATTCCTCATCAAATTAAATTTTTAGGGATGGATATCAAAGACCTATACACCAACCTTATTCTTGAAGCTTTATCTTAAAAAGTATACATTATGACCTTCAAAAAAAAGCCATTTATTTGTAAAATATTCTTAATCAATACTTTTATCAGTTTCTCATTTTTTAGCTTCGGGCAATATACAGAAACAGATATTTACAACTACATTAACACGTATAAAGAAATCGCCCTCAAAAAAATGCACGAATACAAAATTCCCGCCAGTATTACTTTGGCTCAAGGAATATATGAAAGTGCTTGTGGAACTAGTAAATTGGCCACTAATGGGAACAATCACTTCGGTATCAAGTGCCATACCAATTGGACCGGTGATACCATTCGGATCGATGATGATGAATTACAAGAATGTTTTAGAAAATATGAACAAGTTGAAGATTCTTACAATGACCATTCTTTATTTCTAACATCAAGAGCCAGATATAAAGATTTGTTCACTTTAGACATCATGGATTACAAAGCTTGGGCAGTTGGCTTAAAAGCAGCCGGTTACGCGACTAATCCTGAATATGCCAACAGATTAATCAGTCTGATTGAGCGATTCAATATTCATCAATTAGATTCTCTGTATTTGCAAAATAGCGATCCTATTCAAGCTATCAGCAAAGAAGATAGCGTGCCTGTGGTCAATAAAAAGACAACTCGTCCTTATACTCCTACAGAAGAAGAAAAGCCCAAACCAACCTTAAAATCACAAAAAGAACCTGATATTCCTACAAAAGTTCCCGTTTTCACAGCAACTCCGGATAATTTTCCTCTGGGAGAATGCCCTTGGACTGAATTAACTGTGTATGAAAACAACAAGACGCAATTTATTATTGCTCGCGAAGGAGACACCTATAAAAGTATAGGAAAAGCCGTACAGCGTTCGGAAAAAGAGTTACGTAAGTTTAATGATACTGCCCCCGGAGATGAGCCGAAACAGAATCAAGTTGTCTATATCGAGCCTAAAAGCAAAAAATATCAAGAAGTGCACATTGTTAATAAAGGGGAAACGCTTCGTTATATTGCCCAAAAATATGCCGTGCAACTTCATTGTATCTTTATGTACAATAATCTCAACGAAAACTCCATCATTCAACCCGGAGACAGCATCAAATTGTCCTATTAGACCTTTATTTCTATTTAGTGCACTTCCTGACGAAACAAATCACTCGTAAAGTTTCGTTAATTGAAAAATTTGATGTAATTTTGCAACCTCAAAAAAATAAGAGAACAGATGAACGATTTATTGGATAAACTGGAAGTTATACATCAGCGGTGGATTGAAATCGGCGAAGAAATTACCCAACCGGACATCATGTCCGACATGAAACGTTATATAAAACTAAATAAGGACTATAAAGATTTACAACCCATTATAGATGCCTATAAGCAATATAAAAATGTATTGGACAATATTCTCAATACTAAAGAACTTTTGCTTACCGAAAAAGATGAAGATTTTCGTGAAATGGCTAAAATGGAGTTAGATAATTTCATTACCGAAAGAGATCAATTAGAAGAGGATATTCGTTTGTTACTTCTCCCTTCCGACCCGCAAGACGGGAAGAATGCACAAATTGAAATCAGAGCAGGGACAGGTGGAGACGAAGCCAGTATATTCGCAGGAGACTTGTTCCGAATGTACCAACATTTTTGCGACAAGAAGAATTGGAAGATTGAAGTATTATCCATGACGGAAGGTACTGTGGGTGGATATAAAGAAATTGTCTTTAATATTCATGGAGATGGTGTTTACGGACTCATGAAATATGAATCCGGTGTTCATCGTGTGCAAAGAGTTCCTCAAACAGAAGCGCAAGGACGAGTCCATACTTCCGCTGCATCTGTTGTCGTACTCCCTGAAGCAGACGAATTTGACGTTGAGCTAAAACAATGCGACATTCGTAAAGATACCTATTGTTCTTCAGGACCGGGAGGTCAATCCGTAAATACAACATACTCCGCTGTTCGTCTTACGCATATTCCTACAGGAATCGTAGTTGCCATCCAGGATGAAAAATCTCAATTAAAAAACTTGGATAAAGCAATGAGTGTATTGCGAAATCGTATTTTTGAAATGGAATATCAAAAATATCTTGATGAAGTGGCCTCGAAAAGAAAAACAATGGTTTCAACCGGCGACCGTTCCGCAAAAATTAGAACTTACAACTACCCACAAAATCGGGTTACCGATCATCGCATCAACTTAACTATGTATAACTTGATTGGATTTATGGACGGGGATATTGAAGATACCATTGAAGCACTGCAAGTTGCTGAAAATGCAGAACGCTTGAAAGCGGCTGTCGTGTAAATTTTCTAACCGCACTGATACTACTTTTTTTCTTGTTCCGTTTATTATATAAAGTTTATTATGGGAAAAAAAGAAATCCTTTTGTTACTTATTTTATCAATCATCTTTAATGGATTTAGCCAAAAAGATTCCGTTGGACTTTATAAGGAAATTCCTAAAGTCAAAGGAGAGCAAATTGCCATTGATAATCGAGGATTTATTTATATAATTGCTGAAAGTTCTCTTTATAAGTATTCAAGTGAAGGGGAATTCTTGTTTTCATATCAAAATGCTTTTTTAGGTTCTATTAGTGATATCGACTTATCTTCCCCGATGAAAATCATGCTTTTCTATCAGGAATCAGGAAAAGTAATCTTTCTTGACGAACATTTGTCTCCAATTTCAGAAGAATTAGATTTCACAAGCAAACAATACCATTCTGTTCTTCTTGCAGCTTACTCAACCTCTAACCATATCTGGATTTATAATGAAACAGAAAGAGATTTAATTAAACTTGACTTCTATTTGAATGAACAATCCAAAACACATCACTCTATTCCCAATTTCAATCCCATTCAATTATTGGTACTTTCCGAGAAAACTATTGTGATGAATAACCCCGAAACAGGAATCCTTTTTTTCGATTCCTTCGGAACGTACATTAAGACCATCGGAATTCGTACTCCACAAAAAATTCAAATGGACAATCAATTCATCTATTATCTTAAAGACAATAATTTACATCGTTACGACTATAAAAAATTGGACGAAACAGTAATTTCGCTTGGGATAGAAAACTTAAAACAAGTGATTGTTTATAAAGATCGCTTAGTCCTTTTAACCCGTGAAGGAAAGGTTTTAATTGCACAATAATCTAAACTAATGAATGGTGAAGTCTACTTATTCAAAACAGATTCTTTTTCTCTTTTTTGTACTATTCGGATTTCCCGTGCTTTTATTTTCACAAACAGATACTCTCAAACAGCAATTAAAAGAAGTTGAAGTTTCGGCTTCCCCTATAAATTCTGAAATTGGCACGGCAACGCCAATCCAGACGCTCCATCTACAACAACTGCAATCACTGCCTGCCATTCAAGTCTCAGATGCTTTAAAATTTTTCTCCGGCGTAGTCATTCGCGATTACGGAGGTGTCGGGGGACTTAAAACCATTTCCGTAAGAGGCTTCGGCACCCAACATACGGCTGTCGCCTACGAAGGAATTACCCTATCCAATTCCCAAACCGGACAAATTGATCTCGGCAGAATCAGTGTTGAAAATGTAGAAACATTATCCCTTATTCAAGCACAACAAGAAGATTTATTGGCCCCTGCACGTCAATTTGCAGCTGCAAACCTGATTGACATCCAAAATACAATTCCACACTTCGAAAATAATAAAAGGACAGCTGTAAATATCAATTTTACCGGAGGCTCTTACTATCTTTTTAATCCATACCTGAAAGTAAGCAACTTGCTGAAAGCTAAAAAACATCCCCACGACTCCGAAGTCATCAGTTTTATTCGGGCCAATTACATGCAAAGCCGGGGCAACTATCCCTTTAAAATGAACTTCGGAAAT
>CAZWCI010000022.1:0-17994 GCA_964632815.1 uncultured Lentimicrobiaceae bacterium
TCATCCGCCTCATTTCCTCGTCGTTTGGGATTGCAAAAATACACCTTTTTTCTTCAGTTCAGTACTATCAAATCCTCTTTTTCTTCTTTTTTTTATTATATCCCTTATTATCAAGGAAATATTTTTTTATTTTTCTTTAATTTGCTTTGATTTATTTCTCTCTTTATTTTATTCTGCTATTCACTTACTGATATTTTTAGCATTTTTCTCCCTTTTTTTGACCTGTATTTTCAAAAATAGAGCGGTGTCTCGAATTGGTTATACAGAAATCCTTGCAGATTCGAGATTTTAAATATACATCTTTTTTTATTAAAAGTATTTTTTGTATTATTTTTTTTGTTATCTTTGCAATGATTATAAAATTGTAATCATTACAAATTTGAAATAGAAACAATGGAATATACAAAAGAATACTTGGCCAAGTTCGGAATTAAGCCTTCAGTACAGCGTATTGCAGTTATGAAGTATTTGCTCAATCATAAAACTCATCCGAATGTGGATGAAATATTTATGGCATTACATTCGGCTATTCCGACATTATCAAAAACGACTATATATAATACGTTATCTCTTTTCATAGAGACAGGTGCTGTTTCTTCTATTAATATTGATAAAAAAAATATTAGATATGATGCGGATATAAAACCGCATGCACATTTCAGATGTAAAAATTGCCATGTCATTATTGATCTTCCTGTTCCGAATGTATGTCATGAAGTTTTTGCGATTTCTGATATTTATAAAGATTTGCAGATTCAAGATGTTGAGATCAGTCTAAAAGGTTATTGTCAGCACTGTCAGAAGGAAGAATTATCTGAAACGGAAGAATAGGGAAATATTATTTTTTAAGTTGCTAATTTTAAAAAAAAAACAATGGAAACGACAAATCATAATTATATTGTAGAAAGAGCATTATCATTACAACAAGATTTAAAGCAATATGCATATTCTTTAACAGTAAACAGAGATGATGCTGATGATTTACTGCAGGATACCTATCTGAAGGTGATGCAGTACAGCAGTTATTTTAAAAGTGAAACCAATTTGAAAGCATGGGTTTATACCATCATGAAGAATACATTTATAAATAATTACCGTAGAAAGCAGCGTTCCAAGATTGTGGTGGAGCAGAGCGAGGATTTGTATCATTTGAACAATATGGTGACCGATGCTTCAGATGCTGCCGATGCAAAGTATTATGCTTCTGAGATTAACAAGCTTATTTTATCGAAGGATGAAGATCAACGGAAGCCTTTTGAGATGTATTTGGATGGATATAAGTATCAGGAAATAGCCAATGAGATGAATATATCGATTGGGACTGTAAAAAGTCGAATTTTCTTTACTCGTAAGAAATTGATGGAAGATTTAAAGGATTATGTGACGCCTACAACATATTCCAAAATGGCTTAATTATTTTTTTGACTGCCATTCCGGATGAGCGTACGGGTAATTTTCGAGATTAAACTTGCCACGGTGCAGGCCTCTCATCCCGTAATAAAATTTGCTTATTTCCTGAATATCTTTTTCATAATCACTTGTAGTATAAAAGGCCGGGCCCATTCCTCCCCGTTTGGTATGGTAATCAAGATAGCCTAAAACAATAGGAACATTTGCTTTTTGTGCGATATAATAGAATCCTTTTTTCCAATTGGGATTTAAGGCTCTTGTACCTTCGGGAGAAATGAGAAATGCAATTTCCTCGTGTTTGTTCATAATATCCGAGGCATATTGGGTAAAATTGCGCACGTGTTTTCGATCGATAGGAAGTCCGCCCAGTGCACGCAAGATGTTTCCCAACGGAAACCAAAAGGCCTCTTTTTTTATTAAAAATACAGTTTTAACCCCCATGGCGCTCAATGACATTCTTCCGATAAGGAAATCAGTCATGCTGGTATGAGGGGCAAAGAGTAAAACACATTTTTTGGCTTCGGGCGGAATGTTCACTGTATCGATTTTATAACCGAACAATTGAAGCAATAATCGATTGATAGTTTTCATACTATATGTAAAAAAATATTTCTGCACCTTGATTTTGAGATACCTTTATATGTATTGTTTCACCCAATCGCAGCGCAGAATTGGGATTAATATGACCTGCGGGAAAATTGAAAACAATCGGAAAATCATATTCTTGGCAATGTTCTGATATAATTTCTTCTGCTGTTTTTCCAAAAGGAATGGTGTTGTCGTGCATGTCTGAGAGTCCGCCTACAATAAGTCCGGACAGATGTTCCAATTTTCCGGCTCTTTTCAGACTCATCATCATGCGGTCAATATGATAAAGATACTCATCTAAATCTTCAATAAATAAAATTTTTCCTTTTGTGTCGATGTCGGAAGGAGAAGCGAGTAGAGCATATAGAACCGAGATATTTCCTCCGACAATCACTCCGGAGGTTTCTCCTTGACGATTGAATGAATTGTGTGGGGTCCGGTAGGTTAATTTTTCTCCGGTAATTGCTTGAAGAAAAGTACTTGCTCCTTGTTCCGGTTCATCCGAATTGGTAATGTTTACGGGCATCAGGCAATGAATTGAAGAAATCTGGAAATTGCGATGCAAATGGGAGTGAAATACGGTGATATCACTATAGCCGCAAATCCATTTCGGATGTTTCAAAAATTCTGAAAAATCTAATTTGTCAATGATTCGTATCGATCCGTATCCGCCTCTTGCACAAAGGATGGCTTTTATATCCGGATTGTCAAGCATTTGTTGAAAATCGGAAGCTCTTTCTTTATCCGTGCCGGCAAATTGGTTATATTTAGTGAACAGATGATTGCCTAATTGAACACGGAATTCATGGTGTTGCAAAAAATTGATTGTCGGCATTAGTTCTTCTGAGGAAATGTGCCTTGCCGGTGCTACAATTCCGATAGTATCTCCTGCTTTCAGAAATTCAGGTCTCATAGATTCAATTTTTTGGCAAATTTACACGAAATATTTATTTATGAATCGAATGGTGTTAAAAAAAGTTATCATTATTAGATAAAAGTTGTATTTTTGCGATATCATTATTTTATGTGAAGTTATATATAATAATTATGGAAGAAAATATAGAAAAACAAGAAACTCCGATAATTAATCTTACCAATGTGGATGTATATCAGAAAAAGTTGTTGGTATTGTCACAAGTAAACATTTCCATTCGTAAGGGGGAATTTGTATATTTAATTGGCAAAACAGGAAGTGGAAAATCTTCTATTTTAAAGCTCTTATTTGCAGACATTCCGGTTGTTGGAGAGGAAGCTTCTATTGCGGGATTTGATTTGAAAAAGATAAAGACGCGGCAGATTCCCCAATTGCGTAAAAAATTGGGTGTTGTTTTTCAAGATTACCAATTGCTATCGGATAAAACGGTGATTGACAATTTACTTTTTGTATTAAAGGCGACTCATTGGAAAGATAAGAATGCTATGTTGAATCGGGCGGAAGAGGTATTGACTTTGGTAGGGTTAGCCACCAAAGATTTTAAATATCCGCATCAGTTATCGGGTGGCGAGCAACAAAGAGTTTGTATTGCACGGGCATTATTGAATAATCCGGAAGTAATTATTGCCGATGAACCGACCGGGAACTTGGATCCTATTACGGCAGAAGATATTTTCAGTATTTTACACGATATTAACCGTCAGGGAACAACGGTTTTGATGGCGACGCACAATTTTTCAATGATTGACAAATTTGCATCACGCACGATTTGTATTGAGGATGGAAAACTTATTGATTCCTTATTATAGCGTATATAATGCTTTCAATCTGTATCGGGATTTATAATTGGAATGTAACGCGTTTGGTAGCAGAGTTGCATCGACAAGCATGCAGTTTATCTGTTGATTTTGAAATTCTTTTGATTGATGATGGGTCAAAGTTCTTTTGTGAAGAAAATGCCTTATTGGTTAATCTTTCTCATGTGCGGTACATCGAAAATGGAGTGAATACAGGGCGTTCTGCAATTCGCAACAAGTTGGCTTGCGAAGCACAATTTCCCTATTTGCTTTTTATGGATTGTGATACGGCTGTAATACGTCCTGATTTTTTGAAATCTTATGTAGAAAGGTTTTCTCCGCAAGAGGTGATTTCGGGAGGATATGCTTATCCGGATGAGAAACCGGATTTTCCATTCAGACTTCGATGGTACTACGGGAAGCGAGTAGAAGAGGTTTCGGCAGCTAAAAAGAACCAAAATCCCTATTTCTCTTTTTCAACTTTTAATTTTTTGATTCCCAAAGCAATATTTAATCATCTTACATTTGATGAATCGTTAACCGGCTATGGTCATGAAGACACTTTATTCGGTTGGCAATTAAAAAAAATGGGAATAAGAATTCGTCATATTGACAATTCGCTTTTACATGAAGTGAAAGTGGAAACTAACATCTATTTAGGACAGACGGAGCAAGCGATAGAAAATTTATTGAAAATTTTGCAGCGAATTGAAGATAAGGAGGAGTGGATTGAGCAGATCTCTTTGTTGCGGTTTGTACGTAAAGTAGAGCATTGTTTTTTATTGCGGTTTTTAAAAATAGGATTTTTAGTAGGCAAACCATTCATAATTAGATTGCTGAATTCAAGATGTCCTTCCATTAATTTGTTTGATTTGTATAAGGCAGGTTATTTGGCGACATGTATGTGTCAAAAGGGAGTGACATTACTCGGATTAAAATCGGTTTCGGATAAATAAGGAGGGGAAATTTTGCCATCCATCGCGTGAGGACGTAGGCGGAAAGCCCGCAAGGTCCGGGAGGCGATGGGCCGCTGCCGGAAAAAAGCGACCGGAGGAAGCTCTTTTTACGGCTTTGCGGCACACGACTGCCGGCCGCGGACTTGGAGCCGTAGGCCGACGGCGAAGCCGGCACGCCCAAATAAAAAAAATAAAAAAATAAAAAAAATCCCCGAAAAAATCGGGGAAAGGAGTTATATAATCAGCATTGCATCACCATATGTGAGGAATCTGTATTTTTGAGTTACTGCTTCTTTGTATGCTTTCATTACAAATTCATATCCGCCGAATGCAGCCACCATCATTAGCATAGAGCTTTGGGAGGGGTGGAAATTGGTAATCATTGCATCTGCCACTTGAAAATCGTAGGGTGGAAAGATGAATTTATTAGTCCATCCGTCAAATTGTTTCACGTGGCCGTTAGTATATACCGAAGACTCAAGAGCTTTCATAGTAGTAGTTCCGACGGCCACCACTTTATTCTTTCGGTCTTTAGTGGCATTGATCATTTGGGCACATTCTTCAGAGATTGTCATAGCTTCGGAGTCCATTTTATGTTTAATCAAGTCTTCGACATCAATTTCTCGGAAGTTTCCTAATCCTGCATGGAGTGTAATTTCGGTGAAATCAACACCTTTCAATTCCAATCGTTTATTCAATTCTCGGCTGAAGTGAAATCCTGCAGCGGGTGCAACGACAGCACCTTCATTTTTGGCGTATATGGTTTGGTAATATTGTTCATCTTCGGGAGTAATATCTCTATGTTTTTGGATATCATCCGGTACGGGTGTAGAGCCAAGTTCTTTTAATTTCGCTTTAAATCCGTCATGGTCGCCGTCAAACAAGAAGCGGAGTGTTCTGCCGCGGGAAGTGGTGTTGTCAATAACTTCTGCTACAAGGCTGTCATCCTCTCCAAAATAGAGTTTATTTCCAATTCTGATTTTGCGGGCAGGGTCTACTAAAACGTCCCACAAACGGCTTTCGGGGTCTAATTCGCGGAGTAAGAATACTCTGATTTTGGCACCGGTTTTTTCTTTTTCTCCGTAAAGAAGTGCCGGAAATACTTTGGTGTTGTTGCGAACAAATAGGTCGCCTTCATCAAAATAGTTCAGAATATCTTTAAATTGAACGTGTTCGATGGTTTGTTTTTTGCGATCAAGAACCATTAAACGAGATTCGTCTCTTTCTTTTTCAGGAAATAAAGCAATCAATTCCTGAGGTAAAAAATACTTAAATTGTGATAGTTTCATACAGATATTTTTGGCTGTGCAAAGATACAACAATTTGAAGGCTTTGTCAAGAGGTGCTTTTATATGTGAAAAAGTGTTGTTATTTAAAGAAAATTGCCCATTTTGTGTAAAAATGATATGAAATCAAAATCGGTTATTTTTATCATTTTATACCTTTAATATTACATTATGGTAGTAATACCATGTTGATAGTCTTTATATGTTATAAAGAGAATGAAAAAGGAGTATTAGGAGATATTTTGTGTGCCTTGTGGATAAAATTAATTATTTTTGCAACTAAAAGAAGATTATTATGAAATATATAGGTCCACATGTCAGTGCTGCCGGAGGTGTAGAAAATGCGCCTCTGAATGCGCACGCAGTAAGGGCAAACGCCTTTGCCTTGTTTACGAAGAATCAACGTCAGTGGTTTTCTCCGAAGTTGACTCCTCAGAGTATCGCTCGTTTTAAGGAAAATTGTGCACAATATGGTTTTTTGCCAGAGTACATTTTGCCTCATGATAGCTATTTAATAAATCTGGGACATCCCGACCAAGAGGCCTTGGAGAAATCCCGGGCCGCCTTTCTGGATGAAATGCAACGGTGTGAGCAATTGGGATTATGTTTGTTGAATTTCCACCCGGGAAGTCATCTTAACAGTATTTCTCTTGATGGCTGTTTGGATCGAATTGCGGAATCGATCAATATAACTTTGGAAAAGACAAAAGGGGTGGTTGCAGTGATAGAAAATACGGCAGGGCAAGGGACCAATGTGGGACATGATTTTGCTCATTTAGCGCATATTATTGACAAAGTGGAGGATAAATCACGTGTTGGCGTATGTTTAGATACTTGTCATACTTATTCTGCCGGTTACAATATCAAAGATGAAGAGAGTTATCATGCGGTATTCAAACAATTTGAAGAGATGGTCGGTTGGCAATATTTGCGTGGAATTCATCTTAACGATACCAAGAAAGCGTTTGCCAGCAGGGTGGACCGGCATGATAGTGTAGGAGAGGGCTTTTTGGGAATAGACTTTTTTCGCAGATTTATCAATGACTCCCATTTTGACAATATGCCAATTATATTGGAAACCCCCGATGAGTCATTATGGGCTGAAGAAATTGCGTTGTTGCGTGGAATGATTCAGAATTAACTAAAATATGACTTGTTAAAAACTTGATTTTCAAAAGAATATTTTGCTAATAAGAAATGTTCCTTTATTTTTAAGAAAATGATTATTGTTTGAAAAAAAAATGTATTTTTGCACCCACAATTTGAAATGAATAAATAATAGATAAAGAGATGAAAAAAGAATTGATTCAGTACGTTGAGGATACTTTTATTGATGAAAAACAGTTCCCGAAATTTAAAGCAGGTGATACAGTTACCGTTTCTTATAGAATTGTAGAAGGTACGAAAGAACGTATCCAGCAGTTTCAGGGCGTTGTATTGCAGATCAACGGCAGCGGAGTTACCCAAACTTTCACCGTACGTAAAATTTCCGGTGGTATTGGAGTTGAAAGAATTTTCCCGTTCGCATCTCCCTTTATTTCGGGAGTTGAAGTGAACAAACGCGGGGTTGTACGTCGTGCCCGTATTTTCTATTTGCGTGAACTTACCGGTAAAAAAGCCCGTATTAAAGAAAGAAGAAACTAATTCATCGGGTTATAACCGAATGATTTTGTTTTTTATAAGGTGTAAAAGGTGTTTCTTATTGAAGAACACCTTTTTTTATTTTTATATAAATAATGTTTGTTATTAAAGAAAAAAGCCAATTCGTTTTATTGCGAATCGGCTTTGACCTTGTTGCCTCGATAGGATTCGAACCCATACAAACAGAACCAGAATCTGCTGTGCTACCATTACACCACAAGGCATTTTAATTTCGGATGCAAAAATACAAATATTTTTAATATATTACTTTTGTTATAGTCATAAATTCAATAAAAATAATAAGTAAATTTGCAACCTGATTACTATGATAATGGATGATACTTGTTTACAATTGGAACGCTATATCGCAGACCACAATTTTTCTAAAATTGTGATTCTGACGGATAATACCATCTTGAATCTATATTCCGAGTATTTTGATTTTCTTCCAGCTGTCAAAAAGTTGATAATCAAGGTTCCCGTATCCGAATCTGCGAAAAAATTGTCTGTATGTTCTCAATTGTGGGAAACTCTACTTGCTCATGGAATTGATAAGGATGCGTTGTGGATCAATTTTGGGGGCGGCTCCGTCTCCGATGTCGGCGGCTTTGTCGCAGCTACATTCAAACGGGGAATCCACATGGTCAATTATCCCACAACCTTATTGGGGATGATTGATGCTGCTGTCGGCGGTAAGAATGGAATTAACTTAGAGGATGTGAAAAATGTTGTGGGATGCTACTATTTTCCGAAATCCATTTTTATTGATACAGAGTTGCTCAAAACGCTTCCCTATAAAGAATTGTTGAATGGCTTTGCCGAATTGTTGAAGTACGGACTTATTTGCGATAAGCAATTATGGACGGAGCTGAGTTCTCTTTCTTCTCTCAATCCTCAATCTATCTCTCAAGAATGGATTCAACGAGCGATAGCGATGAAGACACAAATTGTGGAAAAAGATCCGTATGATGCCCATGAACGTCGAATCTTAAATGTGGGACACACCATCGGACATGCGATTGAGAGTTTGTTGATGCATTCGCCATCGCCTATTACCCACGGTCATGCCGTTGCCATTGGGATTTGCTACGAAGCGCTCTTCTCTTTTATCAAAGGAAAGCTTGCTACAGATAAATTGGAGGAAATTTGGCGCGTAATTCGAAAGTTTTACGAATTTCCCGACTTCTCTCCGTCTGATGTGATGAAAATGGCAGATTTTTGTATGCAAGACAAAAAAATGACACAAGGAGCGATTTCAATTCCGTTGCTTACGGATATTGGAGTTGCAATTCCCACCGAACAGATAACCAAAGAAGATGTTTTATTCCTATTCAATGAAGTAAAAATGAATTATTTAAATTTATAGATTATGGAAGTAGATGATAATAATAAAATGGGAGCCGAAGATCATAAGAAGGAGGAGAATTCTCGCGAACATCATCCCTTAAGAGATGGTTTCAAGAAAATTTATCAATATCTGATCGATTTAGCTAAATTAAATGACGATACCGATATTGAATCTACAATAAACTCCATTAAAAAATCCGTTGAATTTAGAGGCGTTAATTTATGGATTTTGGCGTTTGCGGTTATTGTTGCTTCGGTAGGACTTAATGTCAATTCTACCGCAGTAATTATCGGTGCTATGTTAATTTCTCCGTTGATGGGCCCGATTAATGGTATCGGATTGGCTATTGGAATTAGCGATAGCGAGTTGTTGCGTAAGTCGCTAAAAAATCTATTAATCATGGTTGTCATCAGCTTGTTGGCTTCTTCCTCCTATTTCTTGTTGACACCGTTGAGCGATGCTCAATCGGAATTACTGGCACGAACAACCCCTACAATTTTTGATGTTCTCATTGCATTTTTCGGCGGCTTTGCAGGAATTGTCGCTATTTCAAGAAAAGACCAGCCCTTTACGGTTATTTCGGGAGTGGCCATCGCTACTGCCCTGATGCCTCCGCTCTGTACCGCCGGTTATGGCATCGGAACAGGACAAATGAATTTCTTCTTTGGGGCCTTCTATCTCTTTTTTATCAACTCCTTCTTCATTGCTCTGGCGACTTTCATTATGGTGCGTTATCTACATTTTCCACAAAAGAAATATCTTGACCCTACTCGTAGAAAGTTTGTGAAAAGAACGATTTATCTGTTTTCAATAATTGTGCTGGTGCCAAGTATTTTTATGGCTTATAGTGTGGTGAAAAAAGCATCGTTTGATAATCAGGCAATTAAGTATATCCAAGAGATTCAAACAACTCCTATTTTTGAAGATCTTCAATTAGTTAACTCCAACAAAGAGTACCATAAGAAACAACCCTCCATTTCCTTATCAATTATCGGGCGCCAGTTGAAGGATCACGAAATTGCCTATCTGAAAAATGAGTTGAAAAAATATGGACTGGGCACAACGCAACTTATTATAAAACAAACCGGTATCGCTTCGGCAGGCAATATGGAATCAGAATTACTAGAAAATATCCTCGATAAAAAAGAGCATCAAATTGTAACAAAAGATTCAGTGATTGCCGCTTTGAAAGACGAAATCAAGATCCTACACAATGATTTAGATATGTATAATCGTATTTCTCAAGAAATTTCAGTTCAATATCCTCAAATCAAGTCTTTTTCGATTGCCAAAACTATATATTATGATGTCAAAACTCAGGAAAAGAAAGAGATTCCTACAATTTATATCGTATGGTACGAAGAATCCGGCATAGAAATACAAAATAAATTGAAAAGTTGGCTATTGGTACGTCTTGATATTAAAGAGTTGAAAATGGTCACCGAAAAGGAATAATTGAGTAGGAAAAGAGATGTCAATAAATGATTTAATGTTATAAAAAAATAGAATAAAATGGTGGATAATTTGTTTAAGAAATTTAGTAAATCAAATGTTTTGGTTATCGGGGATGTGATGATTGATGCCTATTGGATCGGACAAGTTACGAGAGTTTCCCCGGAAGCTCCGGTTCCCGTGCTCGAAGTCAAACAACGCGATTATCGGCTTGGTGGCGCAGCAAATGTTGCCCTTAATATCAAATCTTTGGGCGCAAATCCTATCCTCTGTGCTGTTATCGGACAAGATGAACATGAGTCGCTCTTTACTAAATTATTAAACGAACATGGTTTGTCCAATGAGGGAATTGTTAGTCTGCCCCAAAGAACAACGACCGTTAAGTACCGAATGATTGCCAATAAAACCCAAATGATTCGTGTGGATGACGAGAATAATACTTCCCTTAATCCTGAAGAACAAATCGCTTTTGTCAAACGGGTGGATGACTTGATTAGCCGACAAACGATTGATGCCATTATTTTTGAAGATTACGACAAAGGACTGCTCTCTCAAGAGACCATTGCCCACATAGTATCATTGGCACGAAGCAAACAAATTGTAGTAGCAGTGGACCCGAAAAAGCGCAATTTTCATCACTATCAGGGCGTAACCCTTTTCAAACCCAATTTGAAAGAACTTAAAGATGGCTTGTTTCAAGATGAAGAACCTTTGAGTTTGAAACAAATCCATAAATTAATGCAGAATTTTGCCTATAAAATGAATATCGATTATATGATGACCACGCTTTCTGAGCGGGGAATTGCTATTTATGATCGTCAAAAAGATAACTTTAGCAGTTATCCGGCATTTTTACGTAAGATTGGCGATGTGTCCGGGGCGGGCGATACTGTCATTTCCGTGGCTACATTGTCTCTGTTGGCGGGAATTCCGGCAACTACGGTAGCGGCAATGGCTAATCTTGCAGGAGGAATTGTGTGCGAATACGCCGGCGTTGTTCCCATTGATGCTACTATTTTTAAAGAACAATTGCTGAAAGAAGCCCTTCTGTAGTAGTTCTTACTATTTACGCGATTAATTTTTAGAATTTTTAATTTTTGTATTTGGGCGTGCCGGCTTCGCCGTCGGTCTCCGGCTCCAAGTCCGCGTCCGTAAGCCGTGTGCTTGCAAAGCCACAAAAAGAGCTTCCTCCGGTCGCTTTTTTGCAGCAGCAGCACATCGGCTTCCGTCCTTGCGGGCTTTCCGCCTACGTCCTCACGCTCGGGGATGGGAACCGAAAACCCCATAATTCACTTGATAAAGGAAATATTCCTTACAAAATAGCACATTAAGTACGAATAGAAATTGTTATAGCTCATTGTTAATAAAAATACAGCTCAATATGTTGCGTTTTTGAGCTGTAATGATTATATTTGTGAGCCGTAAAATTAAACCCCAATGATTGATAAAATAGAATTGGAAATAATAGAGTTCATAAAGAAGAAGAAAGAAGTCTCTTCAAGTGAAATTTTTGATAGCATTTCAACATCAATTAGTTATGCTACTGTGAAAAGAATTCTTGCCAAGTTAATTGGTGAAAATCTCATAACAAAAAAAGGTCAGGGAAAATCAACAAAATATTTGATTTCACCAACCTATGAAATTATTTATCCGTTGGATATAGAGAAATATTTTGAGCAAGAAATTGATGAAAGGGAGATTAAGGAAAGTTTTAATTTTCATCTAATTCCGAAAATTCTTAAAAATTGTAACCTATTTACAACCAAAGAATTAGAACAATTAACTTCCCTTCAAAAGAAATTCGAAAAGAATATTTCTCAGCTATCTGAAATAGAATACAAGAAAGAATTAGAAAGATTAGCAATTGACTTGAGTTGGAAATCATCACAGATTGAAGGAAATACATATTCCTTGTTGGAAACGGAAAGACTTCTCAGGGAAAAGGAAACTGCATCAGGGAAAACAAAAGAAGAAGCTATTATGCTGCTCAACCACAAAGAAACCATTGACTTTATTTTTGAAAATCCTGATTATTTGCTTCCGTTGTCCGTTCCTAAAATTGAAAACATACATCGTTTTCTGACCAAAGAGCTTGGGATTGATAAGAGCATACGAAAAAGAAGAGTGGGTATTTCTGGAACAAATTATCGTCCTTTGGATAATGAATTTCAAATTTCGGAAGCCATGTTGAATATGTGTGAATTGGTGAACAATAAAGAAAACGTGTTTGAGAAAGCATTGCTTCTTTTAGTACTCATTTCTTACATTCAACCATTCACGGATGGAAATAAAAGAACGGCAAGAATTATAAGCAATGCTGTTCTTATAAATTATAAGTATTGTCCTATTTCTTTCAGAACGGTTGACTCCATCGAATACAAGAAAGCAATGCTTCTGTTTTATGAGCAAAATAACATTTCCATTTTTAAAGAAATATTCATAGACCAATTTCAATTTGCTGTAAATACTTATTTTTAACCTTTATATAGAAACTTTTTTCTTTTAACAAGTTAAATTGTTGAAAAGAGCTTATTTATTAAGTCAATTCAAGGAGGGAAAAGAACCCCAGAGGTCACGTATTTCTGAACATCTTCATTTATTGGTTTGAGTAATACGATTGTTTTGACAGAGGTGAATTCTCTAAACAATACAAATATTTTTTTTAATTCAAAAAAGAGAGAAGATTATTGAACTCTTAAGGTTCTACCGGCACGGATAAAGTCACTCTTAAGTCCGTTAAGACGTTTGATGGCAGAAACACTGGTGCGGTATTTTCTTGCAATGGTAGATAGAGATTCTCCATCACGAATACGATGATATACTTTATTATGTGCGGGTGAAGTTTCAACTTTTTTAGCCACCGGCGGCGTGGAAACTTTTATGCCTTCACCACTCGTGTATAAAGTGTCTGAAATTAAAGTGAAGTTATTGAAATCAATAATTTTAGCCGGATTGAAAGGGGTTCCCAAATAGCGGGTTTCAAAATGAAGATGACTTCCGTATGAACGTCCTGTATTTCCACCCAATCCGATGGTATCTCCGGCACTTACCAACTGACCGGGATTTACCATTCGCTGTGAAAGGTGTCCGTAATAAGTCTCTAAATTATTATCGTGACGAATTACAATCAAATTTCCATAACCACCGGCATTACTTTTGGAAATACGCACAATGCCATCAAAAGCTGCCACTACAGGTGTTCCTGTGGGATAACCCAAATCAACTCCATAATGCATTCTGCGTCTTCTTCTTCCATAATTTGAAGTAACCTTGTATTTGGCAGGAGCACAGAAATTTCCGAGGAGCAGTGTATCGGCTTTTACCGGAGTCGTATGACGGTAATGGGTGGACAAAACATCAAAACTTTCATACAATCCAAAACCGGGCATCCATTCAAAATAAGAGAATATCATGGACGCATTGTTGTCGATATCATCATCAAAATTATAGGTCTCTTCTTGTTCTAAATAAAAACCCAAAGAGTCAATTTCGGTTTCGGTAGTAGTATCTTCAATTACGGGATAGGGGCCTCCGATATGTTTTTTAAATGTGGTGTCTGTAGGTTGTGCAGATACGGTATAACTTAAAATTATACATGATAAAATGAGAAGTGTATATTTTATGTTCAGCATCATTGTCAGTTGATTCGATATATTTTTTCTAATTAATAAAAAGTGAATGTGCAAATATACTCTAAAAATTATACGAAGACCTTCGTTGTGTTTTTATAATATATTTAGTGTTGATAGGTACCGGGTGCTTACTAATCTTTTTACGATGTGTCTTTGCATATTTATACCTTTTGATTTTAATCCTTTTTTTCTTCGAAATTTTTCTGAAGTTTCGATAAGAAGGTTTACAAGATTCCAATGGTACAGTAACCACAAAAGAGATCAGAAGGATGCAAAGGAAGTAAACTAATCTTTTTAAATTCATAAATATTATATCCTATAAGTAAAGCACCTTATTTTAGTGGGCAAAGTTAATATATTTTTTGGAATAAAAAATATATTTTTTCTTTTTTACTTATTTTTTTATCTAAAATTCTATTTATTAATGGAAATATTATGCTTTTTTCAGTATATCTTTGATAAAACGTAGTGATATTAATTTGGTAGCAAATGCCATAAGAATAGCTGTTATAGCAGATCCCGATAATAATAAAAACGGGTTAATCGATTCTAGTTGCGAAATGAAGTAGGCCAAAGGGAGCAGCGTTACGATAAATAATAGACAGCTACGATAAGGAATGTCTTTTAATGGCAATTTAAGTGATTTAAAGACGATGACAATTTGGAGTATAGCCACAATGGATTGCGTCGAAAGACTCGCTACGGCAGCACCAACCGCATGGAATTTCGGAATCAGAATCAAATTGACAATCATGTTGACAAAAATTCCAGCAATTGCACTGATGTTAAGCAATTTCATGTTGCCATTTGCCGTGAGCAATGTGCCAAAAATATAAGTAAATGAAATGGGAATTAAACACGGTATTAATATTTTAAAAACTGCCGAACTTTCATGAATATGGTCATTATATAAAAAAGATAATATAGGAATTCTGTATAAAATTAGCAATATAACAGAGGTAACCGAGAAGAAAAACAGGAGCGAAAATGAAGTTTTTATAATCGGAGATAAATCCTCTTGATCTTTGAGCATTCTGGAAAATAAGGGAAGTAAGATGACTGAAAATAAATATGCAATCATCACTAATGCATCCAATAGACGAAAAGCAGAAGCATAAATCCCAGCTTCGAAAGAAGCAATCGAATCCGGCAAAATTCGCTCAATCATGACGGAATCTATACGATTATAAAATGACATCAATAAGTACAAGATCGCAAACGGAAAACTTTTTTTAAGAATCATCCTGAAAAAAGTAATATTCCAATACAATTTTTGAGGTTTTGCCTTTTTAATGACAATGAATAATGCAATCAGTAGGGAAATAATATAGGCTGCTGTTTGACTGTAAATGAACCATTCAATTTGGAAAGGTTGGTTTGTTATGCCCCCCCAAAGTAATAAACTGCAAAAGATAATCATCAACAAACGGTCTAATACGGATAAAAAACTGTCTGTTTTGAACATTAACAGCGCAGAAATATTCGAACGTAAGTATAAGATAAAGGTGTTTAGAAATTGATTAAAAGCAGTCCACAACAAGATTTTTAAATGCAAATCCCGATAACCGATAATAAGAGCCCCGCCGATGGTCAGAATGATATAAATAACTCCTAATAGAAGTTTTAAGGTGATTATTCCGGATAAATGTTTGGTTAGTAATTGATTGTGTCGGGCAATATTCCGATTATTGAAATTGGTAATGCCCATATCCAAAATCATGTTGAATAGAAATGTGAAGTTGAATACGGCAAAATAAAGTCCGTATTGAGATGCCCCAACACTATTTTGAACCCCCACATCAATGCCCAAAATCCAAAAAGGCTTGATTAACAAGTTCAGGAAAATGAGTAATCCAATATTAAAAATAAAATCTTTCTTCTTCAATATGGAAGGTTTTTATTGCTCATGTTAAATGATTCGGCAAATTTACACGATTTTTTCAATTATCAATCTATTTTATGGGTGGTTTATTTTTGAAATTTTAATAGGTTTTAAGGGCTATGAAAAATTACAATAAATAAAATGTGACTGTCAAAATTTTTTTGACAGTCACATGAGGTAGGATTTCAATAATGTTTATTTTATTAAGTTTATGATTGAATTCGCTTATCAATATATCTGGAATTTAATATTCTAAGAGTTCCCATATAATCCACTCGGAATGGAAGCAAATCACCGACTTTATATTGTTTGTTATTTTCTCCAAGGTCAATTACAAACATATCGGAACTTGCTCCGACAATGGATATATCCTTGTCAATAGGAATAAGATGACTCTGCTCAACATCCAATAACCCAATGTCTATAATAGCTCTGTAGGAAGTTTCTCCTCTTAAAGATTCATCAAAATTCAAACTTTTTCCTTCAAGATTTGTCCCCATTTCTCCCATAGGAATAGTAGGCTTTTCAATTAATTCAATAATTTCCGAATATAATGTGAAAGCATCAGTTTCCATTTTTTTAAGTGGAGTATCATGATACACATCAGTCCCTAAATAAAGAGTTTCTCCAACCCGAAAATGGTTAATTCCTTTAGGAAGTAATTTTTGAAAAATAAGTGGAATAGTAACTGATGAACCTCCTGAAACAACAGATAGTTTTTTGTTGAATTTTGCCTCTATAAGTTGAGCATACAATGATAATTGAATTAATTTATCATGATTCGGTAAAACTCCATACAGACAAGAAAGATTTGCCCCAACACCGATTACTTCAATATGGGTAAGTTGAAAAACTTCTTTATAGAAATCGACAAATGTGTCACGCATGATTCCTTCTCGAAGTTCTCCTAATTCCAACATGATAATTATTTTGTGTGTCTTGTTTTGTTTTTTAGCCTCAGTAGATATGAGTTTAATAGTCTCAATTTCTGTATTTACGCTAATATCGGCATAAGTCACAATTCCCGAAATTGCCCTTTTCGCCGGAGGTTTAATATATATCGTTTCAATATCAGGTCTTATCTCTTTGATTGCTCTTAAATTAGATACCCGAGAGTCGCAAACTTGACGGACATCAAATTTTAAAACTTCTTCTAAATATTTTTTATTGCCACAAAGCATTTTCGTAACAATAGCCCACTGAATTCCATTCTTTTTAAATAATTTATCTAAATAATTAAAGTTTGCAGCTAACTTTTTTGTCTTTAATGTAATATATGCCATATAATTATGATTTTAAAAATCTCATTTCAAGATATTTATTTGTAAAACCAAGTTTTTGGTATAAATATCTGGCAGGATTGTCTGGCTCAACATGTAAAGCCACATTGCCTTCAGCATTATTTAAAGCTTCTTTCATCATTGCTTTTCCAATCCCTTTCCCTCTCATTGCTTTGTGTGTCGCAATATATACCAAAATGTTTTCGGGAATATAATCTTTCATGCCGGTTTTATTCACTACAACTACGCATGCTAATTTATTATCTTGATAACCGCTAAGGATAAATCCTCCAAATGATGGAGACTCTTTTAACGCATAATTAATACATTTTTCTATATCTCCTTTTGGATCTCCGAAGTTTTCAAGATGTGTGTAAAGAAAATCAACAATTTCTGCCTTTTCTTCAATAGTGGGCTTTTGTTGTTCATGATACATTTTTGTTTTAATACTCATAATATAATTGTTTTAAAGTTAATAGATATTTAGTGTACGTTAGCAAGCATGAAGCTAAGATGATATGTCATTTATGACAAAAACGTACATAGGAAGATTAATTTTCCTATCATTGAATTACAAAGATACAAAAAATAACTTATTCTTTTTTCTTTTTGAAGAAAAAAAAGATAAAAAAAAGTAAAAAGAGGATTCTAAATTACAATATTAACAATTTTTTTTGGAACAATAATGATTTTTTTTGGAGACTTCCCATCCAACCATTTTTTAACATCATTATCATTCAAAATTAAATCTTCAATCTCTTTAGGGGTAAGTTGTAATGAAAATTCTT
>CAZWCI010000023.1:0-10282 GCA_964632815.1 uncultured Lentimicrobiaceae bacterium
CGTATTTGAACGAATTTTTAAATCCTGCTAAAAATTCGTTCAAATACGTCTCGGCACATGTGTACACCGATCCACTAATTATGCTAAAAACACAAGTAGGTTCTTATGAAGATTATCCATACAGAACTTATGCCGGTGGTGCATATCAAGGCGGTTATAGCGACCACTTCCCGGTATATATTATTCTAAAGAAATAAATAATCAGAACTCAATTAAATGCGTATGGATAAGAAATTAGTCGTAATTCCAACATACAACGAAAAAGAAAATATTGAAAATATTATTAGAAAAGTATTTTCATTGGGAGATTATCATATTCTGGTCGTAGAAGACAATTCTCCTGACGGCACAGCAGCTATTGTAAAGCATTTAATGACTGAATTTTCTGACAGACTTTTTATTGAGGAACGCAAAGGAAAATTAGGTCTTGGAACAGCGTATATTCACGGTTTTAAATGGGCTTTAGATAAGAAATACGATTATATTTTTGAAATGGATGCCGATTTTTCGCATAATCCGGCCGATTTAGATCGTCTTTATAGAGCTTGCGTTGATACACCGGCTGATTTGGCTGTAGGTTCTCGATATTGTAATGGAGTGAATATCTTGAATTGGCCGATGTCTCGCTTATTAATGTCTTATTACGGTTCTGCATACGTGAGAGTTGTCCTTGGAATACCCATTAAGGATACAACTGCAGGCTTTAAATGCTTTAGAGCAGAAACTCTTAATGCAATAGATTTTTCGAAAATTAAACACATAGGATACGGATTTCAAATTGAAATGAAATTTACGGTGTGGAAATTGAAATTTAAAATTGTGGAAGTTCCAATTATTTTTTCCGATAGAACTGAAGGAACTTCTAAAATGTCGTCCGGAATTTTTAAAGAAGCAATTTTTGGCGTAATTGGATTAAAGTTGAGAAGCTTTTTTAGAAAATGGGAACGCATTAATCAAAAATAGCTTGTAATAGCTACATAAAAGGTCAATATAAAGGGATATATTTTTTATATTCCCTTTTTTTAGATTTCACTACTTAACATAATATAAATTATAGGACAAAAATATAATGATTTTTAAATCAGATACTTAGCAATATTTTTAAACTATTCTATTCGTTTTTATTATGATAAATATTAAATACTATTTTGATTATCAGTAAATTAAAATTTAAAATAAAAAAACCGATAAAAATATCGGTTATAATTATAATAATTTTCTGGAATGTAATTTTATTCAATCCCCAACAGATAATTTATTTCTGAATTCTCTGTACGAATATTCATTTGAATAAAATCATAATCTGTTTTAATTTTAGGAATTTTAATTTTAATTTGATTTTCTCCAGCTATGAGTTTATGGGTTTTGAAAATAGTTTTTCCTAAATTCTTAAAATACAAATCTGTTGAAATAACTTGTTCTGATTTAGAAATTATAATAAACGAAATAGTTTTCCCTTTAAAATCGTAATCAGATAATTGTATTATAATTGAATTATCCGGATTATGGTAATTTAAGTTGTTGTATTTTAAAATATTATAAGCTTTAAGAAAATCTGCAATTCCGTATCCCATTGTATCATTGGGAGTTGTTGCATTATCCCCACTTTGCCTAATGGCATTCATAATTTCCATATTAGATTTTTCCGGGAAAGCTTGCCAGAGACATGCCGTCATTCCGGCCAGTACCGGGGATGAAAAAGAGGTTCCATTACTTTGGATTGTTTTACTTCTTGGATTGGCTACGTATGTATTATAGCCGGTTGCCAAGATATCTGGTTTAATTCTGCCGTCGGCTGTTGGTCCGTAAGAACTAAAGGGCGCCCTATTTCCGTAAACATCTGTTGCTCCAACACTTAAAATCCCTTCAGCATCAGCCGGACATCCGATAAAATGCCATTTTTTACTACCTTCATTACCGGCGCTGTTACAAATTAAGAGCCCTTTTCGTGCTGCAATCGTTGCTGCTTGTGAAGCCCTACTTACTTGTCCGGTCAAATCCTGATAGATTCTTTTATGGGTTGAATCGTCAAATTTTGTATAGCCCAATGAAGAATTCAGGAGATCTACTCCAAGACTGTCCGCCCACTCCACTCCTGCAACCCAGTTATCTTCCTCCACCTTATTTTCAGATCTGTCATCTTCTGTTTTAGCTAAATAGACTGAGATTTTTGGAGCACTTCCCACCAATTCTCCCGGAATATAAGAAGCAATGCATGACAACACCATTGTTCCATGGCTGGCTTTTCTAAACGGATTAACTCCTAACTCTACAAAATTTCTTACTCCAAGCAATCGATTTTCTTCACGTAAAAGATTGAAATAACGCAAAGTATCACTATTATGAAATCCGGCATCCATTACCATCATCACCATATTATCTCCTAAATATCCCATTCTATGCAACCAATGAATATTATTAAGTCTTATTTGCTCTTCAGATTTTCCGTATTTGAAATCGGATTTCCATGAATTTGAAGTAGTTACCTCTCCCCTACTCTGATAACTGAAATTAATATCTTGAAAGAGTTCAGGTTCTTCCATGGAAATAGTTCTTTCACAAGTTTTTACAAAAGGCAATTTGATAATTTTATCCAGAATAAAACTATCTTGTGCATAAATAGTAATTGCATTATGCCATTTTGATTTAGTAAAAAGTACAATTCCGCTGTCTATCTTTAGCACTTCCGCAATATAATGGGAATTTACCGGCAAATCCTCTTCTGTAATCGGAATGTTGAATCGAGCTCTTTTTTCTATGGCACGAGGGGAAAGAAATTCTTCAGGTTTATTGACTGAGTATGACGAGTTAGCTTTATCCTTGAATTGAATCCAATATTTAGCCGGATATTGAGCAAAAGCAGTTCCCCATACCCAAATGAGGATGAAAAAGGTTAATGATAATTTTCTCATTGTACTAATCGTAATTTATTTTTGTATGCGTTTGTGTTCTTCTTTATACCAATACATCGATTTTCCCAAAAGAGATACACCCCAGTATCCTCTGACTTTCAATTTGGAAGAGGATTCAAATTTCATATACATCGAATAGGTTCCGCTCTTTCCGGGATACTTAACTGTTCCGTCCCGCCAGTCATTCTCTTTTTCGTTAAATTCCAATCCTTTTAGAAAAACAAGATTAAGGAATTTTTTTTTGGCAAGATTTTCGACCCAACAGACGATGCCATCATATTTACCATGTGCATTTTTATAGATATAAATTTGAGAAGCTTCATCCGTAAAAGGGTCAACGGAATAGTAATAACCGATAATATCATCGGGATGATTACGTTGGGCATTGCTCCAAAACGGAATCAAGCAAAGTATAAAGAATAATCCAGAGAGTCGAGACATTGTTTTAAATTAATGTCGCAAAAATACAATTTTTTATTTATTAAAAAAAATAAATTTACCATCTTCCAAACTATCAATCATTATTGTATTTCCCTGAATAACAGCTCCTTCTAAGATTATTTTTGAAAGTTCATTTAATATTTTCTTTTGAATAACTCTTTTCAAAGGTCTGGCTCCGTAGGTAGGATCATATCCTAATTCTGCCAAAAGATCCAAAGCAAATTTGGTAAATTCAACTTTAATGTTTTGTTGTGCTAAAAGATTATTTAAATCATTGATTTGAAGCTTAATAATCTCTTTGATTTCCCGTTTGGAAAGAGGTTGAAACATGACGATTTCATCAATTCGATTGATAAATTCGGGAGGTAACGTTTTCTTTAAGAGATCTATAATCTCAACTTTTGTTTTTTCAAAGACTTCAGTATCAGAAAAAGAACCTCTATCGGAATAATTTTCTTGGATGATATTGGAGCCCATATTGGACGTCATGATAATGATTGAATTTTTAAAATCTGCCGTACGACCTTTATTATCAGTAAGTCGTCCATCATCAAGTACTTGGAGAAGAATATTAAAAATATCGGGATGTGCTTTTTCAATTTCATCAAACAGCACCACAGAATAGGGTTTGCGTCTCACTTTTTCAGTTAGTTGTCCACCTTCATCATAGCCCACATAACCCGGAGGAGAACCGATTAATCGGGAAACAGAATGACTTTCTTGGAATTCACTCATATCGAAGCGAATCATAGCATCTTCTGTATTAAAAAGATATTCTGCCAATGTTTTGGCAAGTTCTGTTTTACCGACACCGGTAGTTCCCATAAAGATGAAGGAACCGATTGGTCTGCGGCTGTCTTGCAAACCGGCACGGCTTCTACGAATGGCATCTGCAATAGCGGTAATGGCTTCGTCTTGTCCAACGACTCTTTTATGGAGTTCTGTTTCGAGATGGAGTAATTTGGCACGTTCACTTTCGAGCATTTTGCTTACCGGGATTCCTGTCCATCTAGCCACAACTTCTGCAATATCATCAGCGCCAACTTCTTCATCAATCATTGCCCCTTTATCATGAATGGCATCCAATTCTGTTTGCAGTTCTTCTATTTCTCGTTCTGCATTTTTAATAATTCCATAGCGAAGTTCTGCAACCCGTCCGTAATTTCCTTGTCGTTCTTCATTTATGGCTTCTAATTTATATTGTTCGATATTTGTCTTAATATTTTGAATTTTTTCCACTACCTCTTTTTCGGATCTCCATTTGGTAGCAATTACATTACGTTGTTCTTGCAGTTCAGAGATTGTTTTACTCAATTGTTCTACTTTTTCAGGAGTATTTTCTCTTTTAATAGCTTCTCTTTCAATTTCCAATTGGCGAATTTTTCTTTCCACTTCATCTAATTCTTCAGGGACAGAATTAATTTCCAATTTTAGTTTAGCAGCAGCT
The DNA here is from genome assembly GCA_964632815.1 of uncultured Lentimicrobiaceae bacterium. Classification (GTDB taxonomy): domain Bacteria; phylum Bacteroidota; class Bacteroidia; order Bacteroidales; family WCHB1-69; genus DUOL01. Next base: position 4,801 of record CAZWCI010000023.1, read on the forward strand.
TCATCAATTAGGTCAATGGCTTTATCCGGAAGAAAACGTTCGGTTATGTAACGTTGAGATAAATCAACCGCTGCAATAATTGCTTCATCAAGAATTCTTACTTGGTGATGGGTTTCATATCTTTCTTTTAAGCCACGAAGTATAGAAATTGTAGATATTTTATCCGGTTCATTGATCATTACCGGTTGGAAACGTCTTTCTAAGGCTTTATCTTTTTCAAAATATTTTTGATATTCGTTTAAGGTTGTGGCTCCGATGGAACGTAATTCACCTCGGGCAAGTGCCGGTTTCAGAATATTGGCAGCATCCATGGCGCCTTCGCCCGAAGCACCTGCTCCCACGAGTGTATGTATTTCGTCAATAAACAAGATTATTTCTCCATCGGCTTCAACTACTTCTTTAATGACACTTTTTAATCTTTCTTCAAATTCTCCTTTATATTTTGCACCGGCAATTAGCGCTCCCATATCCAAAGAATATAGTTGTTTACTCTTCAGATTTTCAGGAATATCGCCACTCACGAGTCGATGTGCCAATCCTTCAGCAATGGCTGTTTTCCCTACCCCCGGTTCTCCGATTAGAATAGGATTATTTTTGGTTCTACGAGAAAGTATTTGCAAGACTCTTCGTATTTCTTCATCCCGCCCGATGACGGGATCCAATTTCCCTTTTTGGGCGGCATCATTCAAATTTCTTGCATACTTATTTAGGGCATTGTAAGTTTCTTCGCTTGTGGCACTCGTCACTTTACTTCCTTTGCGCAATTCTGTAATAGCAGCTTTTATACCTTTCTCTGTTACTCCTGCATCTTTCAAAATCTGTGATGTAGAATCATTAGCCATAAAAATACCATAGAAAAGATGCTCTAAAGAGACAAATTCGTCACCCATTTCATTACAATACAAAATTGCCTTTTGAAGAGCACTTTGAGCAGTTCCCGACAAATAGACATCTCCTCCTTGTACTTTTGGAATTGTCTTTATTTGGCGATCCACTACTTGCAAAATAACAGGTGGTGTAACTCCTTGCTTTTTTAAAAGAAAAGGAATGACATTCTCATCAATCTCGAGCATTGATTTCAAAATATGCAAATTGTCAATTTGAGTTTGTTGATTATTCATGGCAATCATTTGTGCATTGGCAATTGCTTCTTGTGATTTTATGGTTAGCTTATTTAAATTCATAGTGTTTATTTTTATAAATACACTTATAAACTAGCAATAATTTTGCCATATTAATTTACTGACAAATTGTCAGTAAAAATAAAAGAAAGAGAATAAACGATTGCGATTACAGGTTAATAAATTCCCGAATATCAGTAATGATTTTATCGGTAAGAAACTGAGACGTAGGTTCTGTAGTCGCTTCCGCATATATTCTGATAATTGGTTCCGTATTTGAAGAACGGATATGTAACCAACTATCTTCAAAATCGATTTTAACCCCATCAATAGTGGTTACTTTATAATCGGCATACTTGTTTTTTAAATGATTCAATATCGCTTTGACATCAATTTCCGGAGGTAATGAGATTTTATTTTTGGAAATATAGTAAGCTGGATAAAGACGTTTTATTTCAGAGCAAGTTTTTTTTGTTTTGGCCATAAAAGAAAGGAAAAGGGCGATTCCCACCAATGCATCTCTGCCGTAGTGAAGAGTCGGGTAAATAACCCCACCATTGCCTTCGCCTCCGATGACAGCATGGTGTTCTTTCATTTTTTCAATAACATTCACTTCTCCGACTGCAGAGGCAAAATAATCTACTTTATATTTGCTACTTACATCGCGCAATGCTCTAGAAGAAGATAAGTTCGATACCGTATTTCCCTTTTGATATTGCAATACATAATCAGCGACAGCGACAAGAGTATATTCTTCTCCGAACATTTCCCCATTTTCAGTGATAATCGCCAATCTATCTACATCAGGATCTACAACAAATCCAACATCAAAATTTTGTGCAGCGAGTAAATTAGATATTTCATGTAAATGTTCTGGTAGCGGTTCCGGGTTATGCGGAAAAATTCCGGTAGGTTCTCCGTTAAGAATGGTCACGTTTTGTACACCTAATTTCTCTAATAACAATGAGATTGCTATTCCACCGGTTGAATTGACCGCATCAAGTGCTACTTTAAAGTGGGCTTCAGAAATTGCTTGTAAATCAACCAAATTAAGTTTTAGAATAGCATCCACATGATCAGCTATTGCATTATTATATTGAGAATAACTTCCTAATTGTTTAACGGGAGCATATATAAAATTTCCTTTATTGACTAATTCCAGTAATTGTGCACCTTCTTGAGCAGAAATGAATTCTCCGTATTCATTCAATAACTTTAATGCATTCCATTCCATTGGATTATGGCTAGCAGTAATAATTATTCCTCCGTCAGCTTGGAGCTTTGTCACTGCCATTTCCACAGTGGGAGTAGTTGATAATCCTAAATCAACAACATCAGCTCCCGTACTTTGTAATGTGGCACATACCAGATTGTTTACCATGCTTCCTGAGACACGTGCATCACGACCAACTACAATCTTAAGTTTCTTTTTAGCTAACCTTTCAGATAGAAAAATGGAATAGGCAGTTGTAAAGTTGACAATATCGATGGGAGTAAGATTTTCTCCGGATTTTCCGCCTATTGTGCCTCTGATTCCTGAAATTGATTTGATTAATGACATTGTGTTTTATTTTATGTTTCAGGTATAAGTTTATAAAAACTGTTATTTTAGATTCTTAAAAATAATTATTAAAAAAAGCGATCAATTTAGTAGAATAATAAATCCACATCTCCTTTTCCTTCACGAATAATTTCCAAATCTCCCGATGTACAATCAACAACTGTAGAAGGTACATTATCTCCAAATCCCCCGTCAATTACAATATCAACTTGATCTCTGTATTTTTCATAAATGAGTTCAGGATCCGTTGTATATTCAAGGATTTCATCATCATCTTTGACTGAAGTCGATAAAATAGGATGCCCAAGAACAGTTACAATTTCTAAAATGATATTATTATTGGGGATTCTTATCCCCACAGTTTTCTTCTTACTTTGAAGAATTTTGGGGACATGATTATTGGCTTCAAGAATAAATGTATACGGACCCGGTAAAGTTTTCTTCATTGCTTTAAAAACCTGATTATTAATAGGTTTTGTAAAGTCTGAAAGATGACTTAAATCAGAACAGATAAAAGAGAGAGACGATTTTTTCTTTTTATTTCCGATAATATCTACAATTCGTTCAATACTTTTAGGTTTAAAAATGTCACAACCAATCCCATAAATTGTATCCGTAGGATAAATAATAATTCCCCCGTCTTTAAGGCACTCGACAACTAATTGAATTTCTCGGGGATTTGGATTTTCGGGATAAATTTTAACCAGCATATCACATTATGGTATAAAAAGAGGGTAAGCTACTTATATCGCATCGCTACAACCAATGTACCCTTGCTACATTCCTGTCCTGGGGGAGTTAAAAGGGAGCTGATCGTATAAGACTTACCCGCTGCAAAGATACCATTTTATTTTGATTTCTCAGGCTTCATTGCAGTGAATTTAATTTTTTTTAATCTTTCTTCACTTATTTATAAACAGGGTAAGCGTTAAATCAATATTATTTAAGAAGTTATATTTTTTTTTCTTCTTTTTACTAATTTACGAAGCCAGATGGGAAGCACAAAAAGTCCAATGAGTAAGTAGGGATAATATGAAATCATTCTCCATGCTAGAGCAGTGGTTCCTTGTAAATTTAGTGGAATAAATTCTCCAAAGAATGCAGGAAAAGTAATCTCTGCAACCCCACTTGCCCCAGGAGTAGGACTAATTAGTAGAATGACCCACATAATAAGTTGTTTCGCAAAAATGTTAATTTGCTCCATCCAAGTGAAGTCCTCAAGTGGATTAATGGCAACAATCAGACAATTCAATACTAAATAGCGGGCCGTCCATGAAAAGGAAGTAGCCGTAAATGCCAGCAACCAATAGCGAAAAGATTTCCCCTTTAGTTCTTTAGAAGTTAAAATAATATCTTCTCCAGTTTGAGCTGCATCGTTTCTCCATTTTCTTAAAAAACGTATAGAAAAAATGGTTATAAGCAACTTTTTGAACCCTCTAGGAATAACAAAAATAGCTATTGAAATAATTGTTGTAAATATAATAATAGCTCCATAGCCAATATAAAAAAAGAACGACAAATCGTATCCTAAATTTTCATTGACTTGAAGAATTGAATTTCCGGAAACAATTAAAATTACAGCTACAGCCATAATATAGAAGAGTTCATCCAAAAAGGAGGCAGTCATTACAATGGCAGTACTTTTTCCAAGAGTAAATCCTTCGGCTTTAAGGAAAAAAATGGCAAATGGAGAGCCGCCAACCATTGAAGGAGAGGCTGCGGAAGCAAATTCCCAAAGCATGATTACCTGAAAAGTGCTTTTCCATGACATATAGTGCCCCGTGAGGATTTGAAGTCGCCAGATATACATCAAGTCTCTGAGGAACATACAAAAGAAAGCTAAAACAACAAAAAAGAGACTTACTTCAATGCCTCGTAACAGAGAGAAATTAAATTCATTAACCCATATTGAATAGGCAGAAAAACCAAAACCTATTAAAATGGGAATTACAACACGTTTGAAGCTGAAAAGTGATTTAAGTTTCTGATGTTGTTTTGCGGACATAATTATTAGGTGTGGGTATAAAAAATCACATTCCCAATATTTCGGAAATGTGATTTGTATATTATCAATTGTGTATCATAGATTTAATTACCATGAAATTCCATTGGAAGATAAATAAATTTGCGCTTCTTTTGATCCTAATTGCGCTGCTTTTTGAAGGGCCGCGATGGCTAAATCCTGATTTCCGTTTTCAAAGTATGCGATTCCAAGATTGTAATGAATAGCAGATTCTTTAGGTGTAATCTCAATTGCTTTTTGATAAGCAATAATTGCTTGCGGAAAATCTTTTTTGTCCAAATAGGCATTTCCCATATTATAATAAGCATCCGGATAGTCATTCTTCAGGGTAATAGCTTTTTGGTAGCACTTTACGGCATCTTCATAATTACCTATGGCGTAATAAGCATTTCCCATATTGAAAAAGGGCTGTGGCAAACTTGACTCGATGGCAATACCTTTTTGATAATATTCAAGAGCCAATTCATTCAATCCCAATTCTTGCGACTCGAGTGCTTTAATGAAGAGATTTTCAGCTTCTCTTGATTCTTCAGGAGTTAGTGGCTTTGTTTTCGGCTGGTCTAGCTGTGGTGATTGTACCTTAGGTGATTCAACCTGAATACTTACTTTAGCTTTGCCTTCATTTGGATTGGTTATTTCATTCTCAATTTTTTCGGCAAGAATTTCCAAATTAGTATTTAATTCTCCTTTTAAAGTACATTTCTTCTTATTCCAATCTTGTTGGATGGATGAAGTAATCTCTTTACGAATAAGTTCTTTAACTTTAGTTGAATTATC
>CAZWCI010000023.1:10382-17677 GCA_964632815.1 uncultured Lentimicrobiaceae bacterium
AGAAAGTCGATATAATTAAAACGACAATCATGGAAAGAATTTTAACTGTTTTCATTGTTGTAAATTTAAATAATGTTTATTATTTTCTGCAAATATAATGAAGAAATTTAATTATAAGAAGTTCTTATTATAAAAAATTAAGAAATTACTATTTTTTTAACAACTTCGGCGGCTTTTTCAGCAGCTCCTCCCCCACCCAATAACTCTTTTAATTTTAAGTATTCATCTTTAATCTCATTGATATTCTTTTGATTATGAAGGATTTGATTAAGCTCTACGTAAAGATTGCTTGCAGTTAAATCATTCTGAATTAATTCTGTAACAATTTTCCGGTTTGCGACCAAATTGACTAATGAGATGAATTTAATCTCCTTAATAAGCCATTTTGCAATCAAATAGGAAAAAAAGTTCCCTTTATAACAGATGACTTGCGGAACGTTAAAAAGTGCTGTTTCCAGCGTGGCGGTGCCGGAAGTAACTAATGCCGCTTGGGCGTGACGCAATAAAAGATGATTATCATAAACTATCGGAATATTCTTATTTTTGAGTATAGTGCGATAGCGACTTTCGGGTTGCCACTTCACTCCGGAGATAACAAACTGATAATCAGGAAAACGATTGGTAATTTGAAGCATAATGGGCAACATCATATTAATTTCCTGTTTTCGACTTCCAGGCAAAAGTGCTACAATAGGCTTTTCTGAGAGATGATAAGTTGCTCTGAAATCAGTTGAGTCACTATCTTTAGATGTAGTTTGGGGTAATTCATCCAATAAAGGATGTCCCACATAATCTACTTCATAATCATATTTTGCATAAAATTCTTTTTCAAAAGGTAAAATAGTAATCATTCTATCTACATATTTTTTAATAGAATGAACTCTTCCCTTTTTCCATGCCCATACTTGGGGGGAAATGTAATAAACCACTTTAAAATTGTTTTCTTTGGCAAATTTGGCTATTTTCAGATTAAATCCCGGATAATCAACCAAAATAACTACATCCGGTTCATAAAGTAGAATATCAGTCTTACAAATGGCTAAATTACTGAGAATGGTTTTGAGATTAAGAACAACTTCAATAAAGCCCATGAAAGCCAACTCTTTATAATGTTTGACAATATCTCCGCCTTCATTTTCCATAAGATCTCCGCCCCAACATCGAAAATCAGCTTCAGGATCTTGGAGTCGAATAGATTTCATTAAGTATGAAGCATGCAAGTCTCCGGAGGGTTCTCCGGCAATGATATAGTATTTCACGGGTTATAATTTTGTTTTGTGTTGATTAATAGAATTTTGAAGATTAAAATGAAAGTGAATTCAGGAGTGAATCATCTGCAATATTAGGTATTGTAACTTTAAGTTGCGGGTTCAGAGTCATGGCTCGTTTTACGGTGGAAAGTGCCGGAGCATTTCGTGCCCATGCTCGACGGGCAATTCCGTTATTTACATCCCAAAAGAGCATCTTTTTTAGTCGTCTGTCTGCAGCATCACTTCCGTCAAGAACCATTCCAAAACCACCATTGATAACTTCTCCCCAGCCAACTCCTCCTCCATTATGAATGGATACCCATGTTGCTCCGCGGAATGAATCCCCGATAACATTTTGAATTGCCATATCTGCGGTGAATGAAGATCCATCATATATATTCGACGTCTCACGGAAAGGAGAATCTGTTCCTGAAACATCATGGTGGTCACGACCTAACACAATTGGTGCCGTTATTCGCTTATCCTGAATAGCTTTGTTGAAAGCTGCAGCAATTTTTATTCGTCCTTCCGCATCGGCATATAAAATTCTGGCTTGGGAGCCTACTACTAAATGATTTTCCTTGGCTTCCCGAATCCAATGAATGTTGTCCTGCATTTGTTGTTGAATCTCTTGAGGGGCGTGCTTGCTAATCTCTTCGAGAACTTGCATGGCAATCAAGTCTGTTGTTTCCAAATCTTCTGCTTTTCCTGAAGTACATACCCATCTAAACGGACCGAATCCGTAATCAAAACAGAGTGGTCCCATGATGTCTTGAACATAAGAAGGATATTTAAAATCTCCTTCAGCGTTGAAAATGTCGGCACCCGCTCGACCTGCTTCAAGCAAAAAAGCATTCCCATAATCAAAAAAGTACATTCCCTTTTGGGTTAATTGATTGATTGCGTTAACTTGACGACAGAGACTTGCTTGTACGGCCTTTTTAAAATCTTCCGGATGATGAGCCATCATCTCTTGGGATTCTTGTAGACTGAATCCTGCCGGATAGTATCCACCGGCCCATGGATTATGCAAGGAGGTTTGATCCGAACCCAAGTCAACAGAGATGTTGTGTTTTACGCAATATTCCCAAAGATCTACAATATTTCCTTGGTAAGCAAATGAGTGAGAGCGGTTGGATTTTCGCTCTTCTGCTACCCTTTTCATGAGCAATTCCAAATCATCGCAAACTTCATCTACCCATCCTTGTTGGTATCTTTTCTGAGTTGCTGCAGGATTTATTTCAGCGGTAATAGAGACCACTCCCGCAATATTGCCGGCTTTGGGTTGTGCACCGGACATTCCCCCCAATCCTGCAGTAATAAATAGTTTTCCGATGGGATTGCCGTCAATTTTTCGACATGCATTTAAGATGGTTATGGTAGTTCCGTGAACAATCCCTTGAGGACCAATATACATATATGAACCAGCTGTCATTTGTCCATATTGGCTCACTCCCAAAGCGTTAAATTTTTCCCAATGATCTGGCTTTGAATAGTTCGGAATAACCATTCCATTTGTTACAACTACTCTGGGGGCATCTTTATGGGAAGGAAAAAGCCCCATGGGATGACCAGAATAGAGGACTAATGTCTGCTCATCGCTCATTTCAGACAAATATTTCATGGTTAGTCGGTATTGAGCCCAATTTTGAAAAACAGCACCATTGCCACCATAAGTGATTAGTTCGTGAGGGTGTTGCGCCACTGCTTCATCTAAGTTATTCTGAATCATGAGCATAATAGCGGCGGCGGCTTGACTTTTGGCAGGATATTCCTCAATCGGTCTGGCATACATGCGGTATGTCGGTCGAAAACGATACATGTATATTCTGCCGTATCTCTTTAACTCTTCCGCAAATTCGGGGGCCAAAATTGGATGCCACGAAGGATCAAAATAACGAAGTGCGTTCTTGACAGCTAACTTTTTTTCTTTAATTGTCAAGATATCTTTACGAATAGGCGCATGATTAATTGTTGCATCATAAGATTGCGGGGCTGGCAAAACTTCAGGAATTCCTTGAATTATATCTTTTTGGAATTCTTGTAATGTTGATTTCATATTCTTTTTTTATTATAATATCTCTGAATTTCTAATCTGTTTAGAATGAGCAAAAATACACTTTTTTCCGAAAAATTTAAGTATTTTCAGAGATTCTGTGGCTATATTTTTCCGTATATTTTTCTGTTTTATGTCAAAATTTACCAAAAAAAACTTATCTTTGTCGGCAAGGGCATTCTCCCTTCATTTAATTAAAATCTATTGATTATGAGTAACTTTTCACACCTGCATGTGCATACTGAATATTCAATTTTGGACGGTTTAGCCAAAATCCCCGATTTAATTAACAAAGCTTATCAAGATGGGCAACGGGCTATGGCCATTACAGACCACGGAAATATGTTTGGAGTATTTTCATTTGTTCAGGAAGTGGAGGTATACAATGCCAAATTTGCCGCTAAAGATGACCCTTTTAAGGCTATTGTGGGTTGTGAAGTTTATGTGGCTGCTCGCAGTCGTTTCGACAAAGATAAAAATGTGCGAGAAGACCGCAGTGGGCGACATCTCATCCTCTTGGCTAGAAATTGGACAGGGTACCGCAATCTCTCACGTATTGTCTCTTACTCTTTTAGTGAAGGAATGTACTATACCCCCCGCATAGATAAAGAATTACTTCGTAAATATTCCGAAGGGATAATTGCCTGTTCAGCCTGTTTGGGCGGAGAATTGCCTCAAGCCATCCTCAAATACAATGCTTATGATCCCCACAATCCCATTCCAACCGCTTTTGATCTCGAAGCCGCTGATAAAATTGTGGAAGAGTATAAATCTATTTTTGGGAATGACTATTATTTTGAATTACAATTAAATGGCCATAGAGAACAAGTTCTTGTCAATAAAGCAATTAAAGAGCTTTCCTTAAAGCATAAAGTGAGGTGTATTGCCACCAATGATGTCCATTTTGTGAATCGAGAAGATTATGAAGCACATAAGATGTTGATCTGTATCAACACCCGAAAAGATTTCTTTTCAGGGGATGGAAGCATGCAGGATGAAGATTCCGACAACGGCTTTGCCTATTCGGGAGAAGAGTACCTCAAGACCACAGCAGAAATGGAAGCTATTTTTGCCGATTATCCCGAGGCTATTTTAAATACCCAACAATTAGTCAATAAAATTGAAGTGTTCAAACTTACCGCGCCACCTTTATTGCCTAAATTTGACGTGCCAGCACCTTTTAAATCGGAATATGACTACTTGGAACATCTGACATTTGAAGGAGCTAAAAAGCGGTGGCCTGAATTAAATGAGACTATTAGCCAAAGGTTGGATTTCGAATTGAGCACCATAAAAAGAATGGGGTTTCCGGGGTATTTCTTAATTGTACGCGATTTTATCAATGCAGGGAAAGAATTGGGAATCCGTTTCGGTCCCGGAAGAGGTTCGGCAGCCGGTTCTGCCATCTCCTATTGTCTTGGTATTACCAATATTGATCCCATCGAATACAAGTTGCTTTTTGAAAGGTTCTTGAATCCCGACAGAATCTCTTTACCGGATATGGATATTGACATTGACGATTCCGGACGCGAAAAAGTGATTCAATATGTAATTAATAAGTACGGCATGGATCGTGTTGCACAGATTGTGACTTTTAATACGATGGCGGCAAAATCGGCTATCCGAGATTGTGCCAGAGTGTTGCAGTTGCCCCTCCCCGAAAGTGATCGTCTTGCCAAAATGGTACCCGAAGGTCCTAAAGTTACCTTGGATGGTGCTTTGGCTTCAATTCCTGAGTTGAAAAAAGAATTGGAAAGTTCCAATCCATTAATCCGCAAAACTTTAGAGTTCGCCCGAAAATTGGAAGGAACAGTCCGAAGCAGCGGAGTGCATCCCTGCGGCGTAATTATCGGAAAAGAGAGTTTGTATGACTCAATTCCGCTTTGTACTTCAAAAAACAGTGAAACTCTGGTAACCCAATATGAAGGAAAAATTGTAGAGTCAGCAGGGCTGTTGAAAATGGACTTCCTTGGTCTTAAAACCTTGAATATCATTTCGGCAACGCTTTATAATATTAAAAAAAGACATGGAATTGATATTGATATTGATACCATCCCACTCAACGATGCTAAAACATACGAATTATTCGGAAATGGAGATACAACTGCCATTTTTCAATTTGAAAGTCCCGGAATGCGTAAGTATTTACAAGAATTAAAACCCGAACGTTTTGAGGATATTATTGCTATGGTTTCCTTATACCGCCCGGGTCCTATGGATAATATTCCCTCCTTTATCAATCGAAAACAGGGAAAAGAGAAGATTACCTATGAAATTGAAGGAATGGACAAGTATTTGGATGAAACATATGGTATTACGGTTTATCAAGAACAGGTAATGTTATTGGCTCAGTTTATTGCCGGTTTTACACCCGGACAAGCAGATACTCTTCGTAAAGCCATGGGAAAGAAAATTGAACGGATCATGAATGAGCTTGAAGATGCATTTCTTCAGGGAGGAATGAAAAAAGACCACCCATTGGATACGCTCAAGGAAATTTGGAAAGAATGGAAGCGTTTTGCAGAATATGCTTTCAATAAATCTCATGCCACTTGTTATGCTTATGTATCGTATCAAACCGCTTATTTGAAAGCCCACTACCCTGCCGAATTTATGGCGGCGAACCTGACCAATAACCTTGATAAATTGGATAAAATTACCACTCTAATCGATGATTTATCTCATAATAAAGTTCAAATGTTGGGACCTGATGTCAATGAATCGGAACTTAATTTTATTGTGAATAAAAAAGGTAATATTCGCTTCGGATTGGGGGCACTCAAAGGCGTCGGTGCAGCTGCAGTAAACTCACTCATTGAAGAACGGGAAGAAAATGGTAATTTTGAAAATATTTTCGACTTTATCAAACGAATTAATTTGAGAAATTGCAATAAACGAATGCTTGAAGCGATGGCTTATGCCGGAGCTTTTGACAGCTTCTCAGGGCTACATCGCGCTCAATTTTTCCATTCCGATAAAGATGGGAAAACATTCATTGAAAAATTAATCAATTATGGCACAAATGCCCAATCTGCGGTGTCGCAAAATCAGTTTTCCATCTTTGATACAGCTCCTGAAATGGATGAACAAGCCCTGCCCGAAATTCCCTCTTGCGAGCCATGGCACCCGATTCAGCAATTAAAGTACGAAAAGGAAATTGCCGGTTTCTACATCTCCGGGCATCCGCTCGATTCGTACAAGCCTTTGATTACTAATTACACCACAACAGATTTAAAAAGACTGTCGGACTCAAATCAGCAAACGGCATTGACCAATCGAATGTTGGCATTTGTGGCCATAGTTACCGAAGTCAAAAAGGGAATTACCAAAAATGGTAAAGACTATGGTTCCATTCAATTGGAAGATTATAATGATTCCTATAGTTGGATGTTGTTTGGGGAAAATTTTACCAAATACAGTCATCTCTTTGAAGAGGGGAAGCAACTCTTTATTAAAGCTCGATTGGAAGAGCGTTTTCGGGGTAAAGATTATGAAGGTGCCAAGAGTTATGATTTAAAACCGGTAGATATTTTTTATTTAAACGAAGGGTACGATAAATTGTGTAAATCAGTGATGCTGACATTCAGTATAGAAAACCTCACGGCGAATACGGCATACCTGATTAAGGAGGCCGCAGAGAAATCACCGGGAAATACCCCTTTAATCATTCGTGTAGTCACGTTAGAAGGCAACTTCCACTCCGATTTTCACAACTATAAAATCAAAGTCAATCCGGAAGTATTTCTCAAAGAGCTTACGCTTATTGAAGAATACAAATTGGAATTAGCATAATTATTATATTTATTTTTTGGGCGGTCGCCGCCTTCGGCGTCGCCGGGCTGCCGCTATACTCCTCGCTGCGCGACACTTTGTGCCGCTTGCTGTGGGGTGCCGCTGCCATCCCTACCGCGAGGAGGGGCAGGGTTGCTGTTCCAAGTCCGCAGCCGTTAGTCGTGTTGCCGCAAAGCCACAAAAAGAGCTTCCTCCGG
>CAZWCI010000024.1:0-17460 GCA_964632815.1 uncultured Lentimicrobiaceae bacterium
AATAGCGTTTCGGAATTGACACCTCAAATTGAAAAGACTTTAATGTATGAAAAATATACCATGTCTGACCCCTCTTATTTAGATAAAGCCGTTCTTATTGCCGGTACAGATGCGTCTTGGTCTCCAACCCATGCCGACGGTCAAGTGAATTATATAGCCACCAACTATATCAATCAGGCTTATGGATATTCTAATATTTATAAGTATAATTACAATTGCAGTTCACAAGCGGCGACCATTAGAACCCAAATCGGGCAAGGTGTAGGTTGGGTCAATTATACGGCGCACGGAGATGTTACCGAATGGTACGATCCTTCATTTACGGCAAGCCAGATTTCAGCCATGCAGAATGAAGGTAAATACGGAGTTATGATTGGGAATTGCTGTCTAAGCAATAAATTTGATAAAACCAGTTTTGGGGAATCATTAGTAAGAGCCAATAAGAAAGGGGCTTTGGCTTACATTGGAGCATCTAATAGTACATACTGGGATGAAGATGTCTATTGGGCTGTTGGTGTTCGTAGTGACATTAAAGCCAATATGGGTTATGACGCTTCTAATCTTGGAATGTATGATCGCTTATTTCATATTCATGGCGAACCCTATGCTTCTCATTTTGTATCATTAGGGCAAATTTTGATGAGTGGTAATTTGAGCGTTGAAAGTTCTTCAAGTTCAGATAAAACCTATTATTGGGAAATCTATCATTTAATGGGAGATCCCTCTGTAATGCCATGGCTCACCCAACCCGAGACAATGAATGTAACACATTCAGCTATTCAAGCGGGAATGACTTCCATTCAAGTAAATGCAGTTCCCTATGCTTATGTGGCCTTAACTAATAACTTGGAATTGGTTGCAGCCGCTTTTGCCGATAATAACGGAGAAGTTACCCTTAGCTTCCCTGCAATTGATGACGTCTCTCAAGTTGAATTGGCAGTGTCTGCACAAAATTACAGAACCTATTTATCATTAGGTAATGGTTCTTCTGATATTGATAATTATGAATTAGTAGCATCTGTATTACCCAATCCTACTCGAGATCATGTAATGGTTTCCTCAAATAGTATTATAGAAAATATTGAAATTTATGATATTACGGGTAAAATAGTACTCCAAATGTCTCCGGAAACCCAACAAACAATAACCATTAATTTGAAGGAACTGCATTCAGGAATCTATTTTATAAAGATTGTGGATGAACAGAATCATACGATGGTTAAAAAAATTGTCAAAAATTAACTGAAACTGAGATGAAAAATACTTCTGAAGAGTTTGATATTGTTGCACAACAATGTATTGAGATTTTTTCTAAAAAAGCAATTGATTATGGTACGGCGTGGAGGATATTGAGAATTTCTTCTTTAACAGACCAAATATACATAAAGGCGCAACGAATTAGAAGTATCGAACAAAAAGGAGTTAAAAAAGTTAACGAAGGAATTATTCCCGAATTTATCGGAATTGTCAACTATTCTGCCATGGCTTTGATTCAACTTGAAGTTGGGGTTGTAGAGACTATGGAAGAGTTAATGTCTTCCGGAGAAGCGATTGACTTGTTTAAAAAGTATCTTCAAAATGCCAAGGAATTGATGATGGATAAGAATCATGATTATGGCGAAGCATGGCGCAAAATGAGGATTTCTTCTCTTACCGATATTATTTTGATGAAACTTTTGAGAGTAAAACAAATTGAAGATAATAAAGGAAATACTATTGTTTCAGAAGGCTTGGATGCCAATTATTATGATATTATCAATTATGCCGTATTCGCATTGATAAGATTGGTAGTGGAGCAAGAAAAGGCAAGTTAGTTTTTTTTATAAATAATTATATGTAATTAAATATTAAGACGATGAGAAAACAGAAAGAAGAAATTTGGGTTAAAGTATTAAGATTATTATTGGCAGCTTTGTTTATTTTTTCAGGATTGTCAAAAGCCATTGACCCAATGGCCTCTGCCATTAAAATGGATGAGTATTTTATTTCCTTTGGAATGGGGTTTATGCATCCCTTTTCTATGTTTTTTGGCGTCTGTTTGAATATTGTTGAGTTTACACTCGGCTTTATGTTGCTCTTTAGAGTCAAAGTGAAGTTTACTTCAATTATGTATATGCTTTTTATGGGCTTCTTCCTCTTGTTGACTTTATGGCTCGCCATAGCAGAACATTTGGAAACACATTTCGGATATAATTTTGGCGTGGTGAAAGATTGCGGATGCTTTGGACAAGCCATTGAGATGAGCAATTTACAAACATTCCTTAAAAATGTTGTTATTCTCATTCCGACTTTGATTGTATTTATAAAGAGAAAGAGTATTCCTGATATTCATCTGACTGAGCTTGGAAAGTGGTCTTTGGCTGCAATTGGGGTAGTATTGGTGTGTATCGTACAATGGTATTCTTATCGCCATCTTCCGATTATCGATTTTAGCGACTGGAAAAAAGGCAATCGTATTGATACTGTTTTTGTGGATCAGCCGGAAGAATTGATGACGGTTTATATCTATATGCGTAATGCAGACAGTACTTCAATCTCTTTGTCACAAGAGGAACTGCTAAAAATGTATGACGATAATGCGAATTTTGAAACTGAATATTGCTTCGTGGAAAGAAAAGACAGTATTATAAAACCAATACACAGAGCTCCGTTGCAAGGGTTTTCAATGATTGATTCTGCCGGAGGAGATCACTCTTTTGAGTTGTTAAATATTGAAAATAATAATCTTGTCTTAATCTTGTTTATGCACGATTTAGAAGAAGTGAAAATTAAAGGAATTCAAAATGAAAATTTGCAAAATTTGATCTCCTTAAGTGAGAAGAAAGGTTATTATTTCGTTGGCTTAACGAATTCTTCTACTGATAAAATCAAAGAATTTTCTCAAAAAAACAATATCAATTTTCCAATTTATACCAATAATATAGATCCGATTAAAGGACCTTTTATGGTAAGAGATGCAGTGCGTTCCAATCCCGGGTTGATGTTGATTAAGAATGGTGTTGTTTTGGAAAAATGGGCTTGGAGAGATTTTCCTGCTGATTTAGAAGGAATCAATTTTTAACGCTTGATATAATATTTCTACCGGATGGAAAGCAATCTCTCCGGTTCCGTCTTTGATTTGATGTCTGCAGCTTGTTCCTGTTGCGGTAACAATTTCTCCTTTTTCTTTATTTTGAATTGCGGGGAAGAGATTCAAAGCCCCAATTTTCATGGATAGGTCATAGTGTTCTTTTTCATATCCAAAAGCTCCTGCCATGCCGCAACATCCCGATTCGATAACTTTTACTTTATAGTTTTGTGGAATTTCCATCATGCGAATACTTTTACTTACATCAGAAAGAACTTTTTGATAGCAATGTGAATGAAATAAAATGGTTTTAGGTTCATTCGTAAATCTTTCCGCTGAAATATACCCTTTTGAAAACTCATCGGCGATAAACTCATCAATAAGGTAGGTGTTTTGAGCTAATTGTATTGCATCTTCTTTATAAGAAGCTCTTACTAATTCAGGATATTCATCTCGAAACGATAGTATTGCAGAAGGTTCAATTCCAATAAGTGGCGTGTTTTCGTTAATAATGGTACTGAAAATAGATATATTCTTTTCTGCTTTTTGTCGCGCTTGTTTTAAAAATCCTTTTGAAAGAAAAGTTCTTCCCGAAGAAGGATGCTTGATAATCCGCACTTCATAATGGAGCGCTTGTAATAATTTAATGGTTGCTATTCCAATCTGAACATCTTGTGTGTTTGTAAATTCATCTACAAAAAGATATACACTTTTAATAGGGTTTTTGATTTCATGAAGATGTTTTTGATACCAATGACGTAATGTGTATTGATAAAGAGTTGGAATTGAACGAAATGTTGAAAATCCAATAAGTTTTTTGAAAATTACGGATGATATTTTATTGCTAATGAAATAATTGTAAACTTTATGAAATGGCATTGCCATTTGATTCAGCATTGGGTAGTAAGCAATCAGGATGCTTCTAAGCGGTTGCCGGTGTTCTTGATAATAATGGTATAGAAATTCTGCGCGAAGCTTTGTCATGTCAACATTGGAAGGACATTCGGATTTGCAAGCTTTGCATGCAAGGCAATTATCTAATGCCATTAATATTTCATGATGGTCAAATGGATTTTTTCCGTCATTGCTATTAATAAATTCTCTTAGGATGTTAGCGCGACTTCGGGTGCTGTTCTGTTCGTCAAGCGTGGCCATATAGGAAGGGCACATGGTGCCTCCTTGAAGGTGAGATTTTCTGCAATCTGCCGATCCACTACATTTTTCAATACTATGCAATAAACCTTCCGTATTTGAAAAGTCAAACATGGTTTTAATTGCTATAGCGGCTTGTGTCGAAGGTAAGTGCTCATGACGCAAATGAGAGTTCATCGGAGGGGAATCAATAATTTTACCCTTATTGAAAAGAAGATTTGGATCAAAAAGATATTTTATTTTTTTGAGTAATTCATAATTTTCTTCTCCCAACATATAAGAGAGAAATTCTCCCCGTAATCTGCCATCTCCATGTTCTCCGCTAAGTGCTCCTCGATATTTTTTTACTAATTGAGCAGTTTCGAATGCAAATTCTCTGAATAGAAGAATTTCATTTTTATTTTTTAAATTAAAAATAGGCTTATTATGTAACTCTCCAGTTGCAATATGTGCATAAAAAACACATTGAAGATTATATTTAATTAAAAGGGCTCTGAATTCCTTATAGAAATTCGGATAATCTTCCGGCGAAATGGCAATGTCTTCAACAACCGTCATTGGTTTGGCATCTCCCTTCATGTTGGAAAGTATCCCTAAACCGGCCTTCCGCAAAGCCCAGACTTGAGCAATCTCTTTCCCCATAACGACCGGATAATGATACCCAATTTGATGAGACTGCAATAGAGATTTTAAATCATCGATTTTTTGATTCAGCTTTTCTAAGTTATTTTCGGTAAATTCAATAACAAGTAATGCTTCTGGAGTCCCTTGAAGAAAAAAACGATTTTTACTTTGAGTAATATTCAGCGAAGAGAGTTCTAATATGGTATGATCTATTAATTCAACAGCAGACGGACTAAAATTCAGCGCCAGCAGATTCCCTTGCAATGCTTCTTGAATGCTGTTTGTTTGAACGCAAAGTAAAGCATTCTGCTTCGGGGGTAGGGGAGATAACTGAATGGTAATTTCTGTAATAAACGCTAAAGTTCCTTCGGAGCCGGTTAAAAGTGTGCACAAATTAAATGGAGGACCATCTGGAGTGAAAGGTTGCATCAGCAATAGTTCATCTATGGCGTAGCCCATACTTCTTCTTTTAATAGATGGATGCGGAAACCCCTCCTCAATTTGGGTGCGAATATGTTCCGGAGAAAGTAATTGTTTTATATTTCTATATATTGTTCCTTCTAAAGAGGAAAGTTTACACTTGTCTTCAAATTCATTCGGAGAAAGCTCCTTGAATTCAACTTTTGATCCATCACTCAAAATGGCCTTAACTGCTTTGATATGTTGTCTTGTGCTTCCGTATAGCAGTGAATTTGTACCACAAGAGTTATTCCCGAACATCCCTCCGATACAACAACGATTGGAAGTTGCAGTTTCAGGGGCAAAGAATAGATTTTTTTCTTTAAGTAACAGATTCAAATCATCACGAACCACGCCTGGTTGTATAATAGCATACTGTTCTTCTTCATTGATTTCAATAATTTTTTTGAAATGATGGGAAATATCTGCTACAATTCCGTTCCCTACAACTTGACCGGCCAAAGAAGTACCTCCGGCACGCGGAATTAATGTTAATTGATGTTCTTTTGCATAATTCAATAATAAAATAATATCCTCTTCATTTTTGGGAAATGCAACCCCATAAGGATATTCTCTATATATGGATGCATCTGTTGCGTAGCTTGCACGCGTTGCTTTATCCGTTAGTATTTTCACAACGTTTCTTTTTAATCGAGATGCAAAGGTACAAAATTAAAAACAGAGGAATTAAGAAAATTACAGAAGTCCCATTTTATCAAAAATCACGCGAAGCTCTTCGAGAGTTTGTACTTTTACATCACGTGCCTTGCTTCCGTTGGAAGGACCAACAATATCAAACTCTTCCAATTGATCCATAATCCTTCCGGCTCTATTATAACCGAGATTCATTCTTCTTTGAATGAGGGAGGTAGAGCCTTGTTGACTTTGAACAATAAGGGTGGCGGCATCCATAAAGCAAGAATCGATTTTGTCGGTTGATGTTCTGTCGTCATTTTTAAAATCATCTTCTTTATCCGCGTATTCCGGCAATAAATAGGCTTCGGGATAGGATTGTTGATCTGATATATAGTTGGATATACTTTCTACTTCAGGGGTGTCTACAAAAGCACATTGGAGACGAAGAAGATCGCTGCCGGTTGAAAGAAGCATATCTCCTTTACCAATCAATTGATCTGCTCCGGTAGCATCTAAAATCGTTTGAGAGTCAATTCGGGATGATACTCTGAATGCCACGCGAGCAGGAAAATTGGCTTTAATGTTTCCACTGATAATTTTTACGGAGGGACGTTGGGTAGCAATGATAAGATGAATGCCGATAGCTCGTGCTAATTGTGCCAATCGAGCCAATGGGTGTTCTACTTCTCGACCGGCAGTCATGATTAAATCTCCAAACTCATCAATAATTAATACAATGTAAGGTAAATATCGGTGTCCGTTGGTAGGAGATAATTCCCGTCTGCAAAATTTAGCATTGTACTCTTTAATATTTCTTACTTTTGCGATTTTAAGTAATTCATATCGATTGTCCATCTCGATACATAATGAGTTCAAAGTTCTAATAACCTTTTTTGTATCGGTAATGATAGGTTCTTCCTCATCCGGTAATTTGGCTAAATAGTGTTTTTCAATTGTAGAATAAAGCGGAAATTCTACTTTTTTAGGGTCAATCAAAACCATCTTCATTTCTGAAGGGTGTTTTTTGTATAATAAGGAGGTAATGATTGCATTGAGACCAACCGATTTCCCTTGCCCTGTGGCGCCGGCCATAAGTAAGTGAGGCATTTTGGCTAAGTCAACTACAAATGGCTCATTACTGATGGTTTTTCCCAATCCGATAGGTAACTCATATTTATTGTTCTGGAATTTATCGGAAGTGATAATCTCTTTCATTGAGACAATATTCGGATTCTTGTTGGGAACTTCAATCCCAATGGTTCCTTTCCCCGGAATAGGAGCAATGATTCTGATTCCGAGTGCTGCTAAATTAAGGGCAATGTCGTTTTCTAAATTTTTAATTTTGCTGATGCGAATACCTTCTGCCGGAACAATTTCATACAAAGTAACCGTTGGCCCGATAATAGCTGAAATTTTCGTGATATCAATCTTAAAACTTTTGAGGGTACTCTCTATTCGATCTTTGTTTTCTGTCAGCTCTTTTCGTTTAGCATCCTCATCAATTTCAACATTGGTGTAATCCTTCAACAATTCAGGAATCGGAAAGTGGTACATGGAGAGATCTTTTCTTGGTTCATAGGGCTCCATCGAAACATGAGTAATCGTATCATCGGAGGTGGAATCACTTTCTAATTCAAGATCTTCATCTTCCTCTTCTGTTTCAGATAAATTGAAAGTGTTCGCCGGATTAATAATTTCGAAATCTGCGTTTTTAGTTTGGGAAATTTCATCATTTTGATTGATTAGTTCATCATCTTCTTCATCATTATCAGAAGGTGAATTCGATAGATTAGTCTCAAAATCAATGCGTTGTCCATCCATTCCGGAATTAAGCCCATTGCGTTCTTCTAAATATAATCCCGGCAATTCTTGTCTTCCGGAAGAAATGGAACTCTCTTCTTTTGATGTGTTCTTGGCGATTTTGGAATTTTGTGTTCTCGTCTTTCGGGATATAAACAATTGTTTTATACCTGAAAATAATTTTTCAAAGAGATAACCAATAAACAGAAAGATCTTTTTGATGGAAAACTTATAACATAAAATTAAAATGGTGAAAAATAGGACGGTGACAATAAGAAAAGTGACAAATTTACCCGTATGTTCCAATAAATACTTGGAAGAAAAAATTCCAAAATTTCCTGCAATAAATTCCGTAGTAGAATCAATGACAATAAAGCCCAATATCAAAGAGATCCAAGACATTGTCAGGAGAGTTGAGATGGTTACTTTGAATAAAGATAATTTCTTTTCTTTTTTTCCTAGTTCAATTCCAATAAGTTTTAAGCCCCAGATAAAAAAGAGAAAAACAAAACCTAAAGCAGCAATACCATAAGTGTAATTAGTGAAATAATAGGCCAAATGTGCGCCTACGGTGCGTGCAATATTTTTCGGAGGGGCTGCCGATGAAGAGTTAACATGAAAATCATCTGCGGCATGTGTGAAAATATACGAAAGAAGAGAGGTGAATAATAGTAATGCAAAAGCAACGAGAATGACTCCGTAGATTTTGATCATTTTTTCATCACGCATAAAATGAGCAAAATCAGAACCGACAGTTGACCTCTTTTTAGAGCTCTTTTTAGTGGCTTTTCGGTGTGTCACTTTCTTCCTGTTGCTCCGTCCTGATGAACTTTTTGTCGAAGAATAATTCTTTATAGTATTGGTTGACCGATGATTTGTAATTTTCATTTAGAATTACATTACATTGTAAAAAAAATATATAGTAATCTACAAATTTAAGGGATTTTCTAGTTTTATTTTGAAAAAAACACAAAAGATTATTAACAAGTAGATGTTAGAATTAATAATCGCTTTTCTTTTCTGTTATAAGCCCTTTTTACTATTTTATATTTTTGTATTTTTGCACTCATTTTAGAACTAAAGTAAAACAAAATATGGAAATTATTAAAACTCCTTTTCAAGATTTATTAATCATAAAACCTATTATTTTTAAAGACGAAAGAGGTGACTTTTATGAAGTGTATCATGAAGATAAGTTCGCATTAATGGGCTTCAACTCAAAATTTGTTCAAGATAATCAGTCTGTATCTAAAAAGGGAGTTATCAGAGGGTTACATTTTCAGAAACCGCCTTTTGCACAAGCAAAATTAGTTCGTGTAGTTCAAGGTGTTGCATTGGATGTGGCAGTGGATTTGCGAAAATCAAGTCCTACATTCGGGAAACATTATTTTTTGGTGTTGTCTTCGGATAATCATCTTCAACTTTTTATCCCGGAAGGTTTTGCACATGGGTTTGCAGCTTTGGAAGATAATACGGTTTTGTCCTATAAATGTTCTAATTATTATCATAAAGAGTCTGAAGGAACTTTGAGTTTTGATGATCCCGATTTAAATATTCATTGGCAGACCGAAAATCCGATTGTATCGGCTAAAGATAGAGAAGGACTACTGTTTAAAAACTTTGTTTCACCTTTTTAATTTTTATAATACTTTCATTATAAAAAATTAAGATATTTATTTATTTGATTGAAGAAAATTGCGGTTGTATGAAAAAGAAAATATTAGTTTCCACGGGCGGGGGAGATTGTCCCGGACTTAATGCTGTGATTCGCGGCATTGTAAAAAGAGCATATAAAGAAGATGGATGGGAAATTTACGGATGTATCGAGTCTTTTAATGGAATTTTGAAAGATGAGGTCGAAATTGTGGAACTTACTCCTGCGGTTGTTTCAGGAATTCATGTGAAAGGGGGAACGATTATAAAAACTACCAATAAAGGAGGTCCATTTCACTATCCCGTGCAACAGAGCGATGGAAGTTGGATAATGGAAGATCGTTCAGAATTGATGAAAAAGAGATTCAAAAATATGGGATTTGATGCCGTAATTAATATTGGCGGAGACGGCTCGCAACGGATTTCATTGGCGTTATGTCAAATGGGTATTCCTGTGGTAGGTGTTCCCAAAACAATTGATAATGATTTGTCTTGCACTGATGTTACTTTCGGCTTTCAAACTGCAGTTCAAATTGCGACTGAAGCTCTTGATAAATTGGTAACGACAGCTGAAAGTCATAACCGGATTTTTATTCTGGAAGTGATGGGGCGAGATGCTGGCTGGATTGCACTCCATACTGCCGTTGCCGGCGGAGCGGAAGTTTGTATCATCCCAGAAATTAAATATGATCCTGCTAAAATTTTGGAGAAGATTAATACACGATACAATCATAACGAAGGCTTTTGCAATATTGTCATCGCAGAAGGCGCAACTTCTTTAGATGGAAAAGTTACCGGAAAAGATCCTACTGCAATAGGGGATTCTCATATTAAGTTAGGAGGAGTTGGTGATAAGTTGAAGTTTGAATTAGAGCAACTTGGAGTGGAACATGATATTCGGGTAATGGTACTCGGACACTTACAAAGAGGAGGAATTCCAACTGCTTATGATAGAATTTTAGCTACTCAATTTGGAGTGAAAGCTTTTGAATTGGTTAAAGAAAGCGCTTTTGGAAGAATGGTTACATTTCATCACCACAATATCTCTTCCGTTCCACTGGAAAAAGCCTTAGAAAAACCGAATCTTATTGATCCCGAAAATAACTATTTAGTTAAAGCAGCCAAAGGAACGGGGATTGTCTTTGGGGATTAAAAAGTGATGAAGGTCAGCTGAAAAGTAAATCGTTATCCTATCAGGATATTCAAAACCTGAATAGCACAATCACTTATTTTGGAACCGGGACCGAAGATTGCAGCAGCACCTGCTTTGTATAAGAAATCATAGTCTTGAGGCGGGATTACTCCTCCAACAATAACGATAATATCTTCTCTGCCAAGTTTTTTGAGCTCTTCGATTACCTGAGGAACTAAAGTTTTATGACCTGCTGCTAAAGAGGATACTCCCAACACGTGAACATCGTTTTCCACGGCTTGTTGTGCCGCTTCTGCCGGGGTTTGAAATAAAGGCCCCATGTCCACATCAAAACCAATGTCGGCATAGCCGGTAGCAACAACTTTTGCGCCTCGGTCGTGCCCGTCTTGTCCCATCTTGGCAATCATGATTCTTGGACGGCGTCCCTCTTTGGTTGCAAATTGATCAGCCAACGCGCAAGCTTTCTTAAAACTTGCATTGTCATTTTGTTCTGAACTATACACGCCTGTTATTAAATTTATTTTTGCTTTGTATCTGCCGTATACTTTTTCCAATGCGGTTGAAATTTCTCCCAATGAAGCTCTTTCTCTTGCAGCTTCTAAGGATAGTGCCAATAAATTCCCTTTACCGGTTTCGGCACAACGAGTCAATGCCTCTAATGCTTGAGCAACCTTTTGGTGATCTCTCTCTTGTTTTAACTGAGCGAGTCGTTTGAGCTGAGCATCGCGAACGGCGCTATTGTCCACTTCAAGTGTTTCAATAGGATCCTCTTTTTCAGGACGATATTCATTTACACCAACGATTTTTTCAATTCCGGAATCGATTCGGGCTTGTTTGCGGGCTGCTGCTTCCTCAATACGCATTTTGGGAATCCCGGTTTCAATAGCTTTGGCCATTCCTCCAAGTGATTCAATTTCTTGAATATGTGCCCATGCACGTTGCGCTATCTGATGAGTTAAACTTTCAACGTAATAAGAACCGGCCCATGGATCAACAGATCGGCATACCTGAGTCTCTTCTTGAATATATATTTGGGTGTTTCTTGCAATACGAGCAGAAAAATCTGTTGGAAGAGCAATTGCTTCATCCAATGCATTGGTGTGTAATGATTGCGTGTGCCCAAGTGCAGCACCCATGGCTTCAATGCAAGTACGTGCTACGTTGTTGTAAGGGTCTTGTTGCGTAAGCGACCAACCGGATGTTTGAGAATGGGTTCGTAATGCCAATGATTTCGGATTTTTTGGATTGAATTGACGTACAATCTTAGCCCACAACATTCGGGCAGCTCTCATTTTGGCAATTTCCATGAAATGGTTCATTCCAATAGCCCAAAAGAATGAAAGCCGAGGTGCAAAATCGTCAATATTCATCCCGGCATTGATTCCGGCACGTAAATATTCTAGTCCATCTGCCAATGTATAAGCCAATTCAATATCGCATGTGGCACCTGCTTCTTGCATGTGGTATCCGGAAATGGAAATAGAATTGAACTTAGGCATATTTTGAGCAGTAAATTCGAAAATGTCTGCAATGATCTTCATCGAAGGTAATGGGGGATAGATATATGTGTTCCGCACCATGAATTCTTTAAGAATGTCATTTTGAATTGTACCGGTTAATTTGCTCATGGGAACTCCTTGCTCTTCAGCCGCAAGAATGTAAAAAGCCAAGATTGGTAAAACTGCACCGTTCATGGTCATTGAAACAGACATTTGATCCAACGGAATTTGATCAAATAGAATGTTCATATCCAAAATAGAATCTACAGCTACTCCTGCTTTTCCAACATCTCCGATAACTCTTTCATGATCCGAATCATAACCTCTGTGTGTGGCCAAGTCAAAAGCAATGGAAAGACCTTTTTGACCGGCAGCTAAATTGCGACGATAAAAGGCATTGGACTCTTCTGCAGTTGAAAAACCTGCATATTGACGAATAGTCCATGGTTTATTTACATACATCGTCGAATATGGGCCCCGTAAAAACGGAGGTAGTCCTGCAGCATAATTTAAATGTTCCATGTCCGATAAATCTGACTTTGTGTAAACGGGTTTAACCGGAATCTGTTCCGATGTAAGCCACTCTGATTCATTGTGCGGACGGTTTTCGACTTTGCTATTCTTTTTTTCTCCTTCAGGAGCGGACTTATAATCAATATTACTGAAATCGGGACGCATAAGTTTTATTTTTTGTATTTTAATCTAAACTGCTTGCAAAAATAAGAAAAATAGTGATAATTCAAAGAGAAGAATATTATTATTTTACTCTTTTTTTAAGACTTGTTCCTTGAAATTTTTCAAAAATAATTTAACTTTTTTTAATAGTCTGTTTTTTTAATGAAAATAATGTTTAATTTTGCAGATTAATATTTAAAATGAGTATGACAGCCATGAATCTGAGTGATCAAATCTCTATTCCTATTCGAAAGAAAAAAACAAGGCTACGTTATAGAGTGGCTGTAATCGGTGGAGGAAGTTGGGCTACAGCTATTGTTAAGATTTTGTCTTCCAATTTAGAACATATCCATTGGTGGGTTCGTGAACCGGAAATAGTAGAAGGAATTAATAAGTACGGACACAATCCTTTATATTTGAGTTCTATTTTTATAAATCCTAAAGATGTAAAAATTAGTAATGATTTGCGAAGGACTGTAGCTAAAGCGGATTATGTGATTATTGTATCGCCCTCTGCTTTTTTGCACCAAACGTTGGCGCCTTTGAAGAAAAGTAAACTCAATCGTAAGAAAATTATTACTGCAGTGAAGGGGATTGTTCCCGAAACCATGCAGGTTATTACTGACTATTTACGTTCGGAGTTCAATATTCCGGTTGCAAATTTGTCGATTATTAGCGGTCCCTCTCATGCAGAAGAGATTGCCCAAGAAAAGTTTACTTTTTTAACTTCGGCGTCTGAAAATCTGGAGTTGGCTGAAGTTGTTGCCCGTATGTTTACCAATCGCTACGTAAGGACTTCGGTTTCGAATGATATTATGGGGGTAGAGATGGCCATCGTGTTGAAAAATATTTATGCCCTTGGCGCCGGTATATATAGTGGACTGGGGTATGGCGATAATTTTATTGCTGCTTATATTGCGAATTGTGTTAAGGAGATGAAGAGTTTTGTGAGTCAGCTGTACCCGAATCAACGATCATTGGCAGATTCTGTATATCTCGGGGATTTATTGGTTACTGCTTATTCACGATTTAGTCGTAATCGGCTCTTCGGAAATATGATCGGACACGGTTTGTCTGTGAGAATTGTTCAACTCGAAATGAATATGATTGCAGAGGGGTACTACTCTTGCCGCTGTGTTCATGAAATCAATAAAAAATATAATTTGAAAATCCCTATCGTAGAAGCTGTTTATGGAGTTTTATATGAGGGGAATAATGTCTCTTCCGAAATGAATAGAATTGCCCAATTTTTTGTCTAATCTTGCAATTTTAAAAATCCTTCTTTTTTATTAAAAACATATCAAAGAAATATATTGTATATTTGTTTCTTTTTTGAAAATAAAATATGAATAAATATATCCGTAATCTTATATCAAAAATTGTTTTTTTGGCATTCTTTGCGACAAGTAATTTTTTGCTTTCGGCACAAGAGAAAGATGGATGTTTGTCTGTCGATAAACTGATCTCTTTGTATCATGAGAATGATTCATTAATGAATGAAATTCTTACTCCTGCGAATTGGGTTCAAGTTTCTAAAGAAGAAAATGCTTCCGTTATTATAGATCAAGATACACTTTGGTATCATGAAACTACCTGGCATTTTACAATGAGTTTTGATTTTTATGTACTTAGAATTTATGAAACCCCCAATTATAATCATATTTTGGAATTAGAAACGGAAGAACCATGCTTTCGGACACTTTATGATGAATTAAAAAGAAAATATGCCTCCAAAAAAATGACAGAAGGTGAAAAATTAACCCTTTTTCAACCCTCATCAGATTTATACATTCAACTCAAAGAGAAAGATTCTGCCATGTTGATGAATTACAAGATAAGATTGTATAACCCGATTCACATTCAGGAACAAGTGCGCACTGCAGAGGAACTCAAGTTGAAAGAACTTGAAATGTTAAGGCAAAAAAAAGAAAAAATAATGCTCTGTTTGTCCTATTCGGATTCCTTGTTTGCAATAGGAAAATTGGAAGAGGCGATTTCTCCATTGGATTCAGCAAGCGGACTTTTGGCAGAATATGATTCCTTGATTTTTGAGAAAAAAGAATTTATTGCCAATGCAATCAAAGAGCGCGATATCAATCAATTAATTGAAGAAGGAACGAAATTGTTTGAAGAACATCAATTGGCAGCATCTAAAAGCAGCTATGAGAAAGTATTACAATTGGACTCTTCCAATAAATATTCTCAGGAGCAGTTAGAGATTATCAACAGAATGTTATTAGTGTTGGCTACCCGAAATACAACTATTTATAATTATGCCGAATTCCATCCCGAAAGCGCAGATTCATTATCCCGATTGTTGGAAAGTGCTATTGCTGCGTATACGGAACTTCTTTCATGGGGAAGAATTACGGGAAATTTGTTGATTAAGGTGGATACGGTTGGGAAAAATATTTCTTCATATAGCCTGCAAGTTTTTAATTGTGAAGATGAGGCTAAACAAAAGTCAGTTTCCGATTTTACATCTCTTTTGGATAGTCTGATAGTATCTCCGTTGATTCAATCGGTTAAAAAGGAGAATATTTTGGTTAATGCAGCTACAGAGGTCAGCTTTGATGTAGATTGGGCTGTAGATGAAATCGGTGTTCGCGTCTATAAGGGCAAGGTCAAAATTGAAAAAGAAGACAAAGTATGGTGCAAAAAGTTGGATTCTTTATTAACTGTGTACGATAAACCATCCGGAAAATATCACTTTAAGTTAAAAGAAAAAAATATGTTTGATAGAAAATATGTGGATATTTCTTTGGATAGATTTAAGGTGGTCGGACCTGAAGCAGCCCTTTATTCGATGTTATTTCCCGGAGCAGGGACAATGGCCGCCACTCAAGGTCGAAAGGGAATCGGAGCTATGAGTACCTTCGTCGTTTTTGGCACTGGAACCCTCGTGAGCTATCTCTACAGTAAGAAAATGGCTGCAAAAGCAGAAACATTTTCCCCTGAATCGCCGGAATACAGAAAGTATAAGATGAATAGCCTCTATCTCATGACAGGCTCATATATTGGTCTTGGAATTTCAGGAGTTATCTATATTTCCGATGTGTTTAATGCCTTGGCAAAAGGAATCAATAATTTGAAACAGTCAAAAGAATTGAGAAGAAAGCTTAAAGAAGGACCTCTCTTGTTTCAGCAGGAACCGGTGAAACTGCCATAGCAAATTAAGGCATAAACAGCTCTCCAAATTCAGATTTAATTACTCCTTGATCGACCAATCTGCGAATAACTTTGATTAGTTTTTCCTCTTTATAGTCGGAGCATAACTTAAATACCAACTCTCTAATCGGATATCTTTTCGTTGTGAGCAGTTTTAATAGGGCAGAGGTTATCTCTTTGAATTCTTGTTCCGAAAGAGTCGCGTTTTTATTTTTCAAGCACCGGTCGCATCCTCCGCAATCAGGACTCTTTTTTTCTCCGAAATAGGCCAACAGTCGCCTGCTCCGACACACCTCTTCTTCCTGAACATAAGCCAATACCGCATCTAACCGTTGTTGCGCCATCTCTTTCCGTTGATGATAAATCCGGCTGTCTAACATGATATCTTCTTCTTTAAGACGGTTCGCTGCAAAAACAAGCGTGGGCTTTAATGTCTTTGCTCTGTAAGAGATGACTTTTTGTCGATGCAATTTCTGTAAATTTGCAATGACTTCTTCTTCACTTATCTTTGTCCGTTCTGCAATTTCTGCTTCATTAATCTTTACGAAATCTGTAAACAGACCGGTATATGAACGCAAAATGTTTTTTAGAAAATCACTTAATAACGAATTATTTTCTTCCAGTCGGGAAAGTCCTGCATTGCCCGTACAGACATGCATTACAGAAATGTTATTCTCTTCTTCAATATAGAAGAGAACGCCTGATTTTTCGAGTAATTTGATGGAGTTGTATAAAGTCGTAATATTGAAATGGGCAATTTTGGCAAATTGGTCAATTTCAAAAGGGTAGGAGTTGTTTTTTCCGCTGCCGATGGCGATTTGGAAATAGTTGCATAGGGCGGAATAGACTTTTTGGATCGTTTTTACGGGAGGAAAGGAGAGGGTGAAGTTTCGTTTTAATTCCCCAACATCGTAATTGTCGTAAAGCATTACCGCAATAGAGGATTTTTCATCGCGGCCGCCTCTGCCCGCTTCCTGAAAATAGGCCTCTAAAGAGTCGGGAATATCCATGTGGATGACAATGCGGACATCCGGTTTATCGATTCCCATACCGAACGCATTGGTGGAGACAATAATTCGCGTTTTATTGTGCATCCATTCGTTCTGTTTTTGATCCCGTGTGCTGGCGTCTAAACCCGCATGATAATAATCGGCACTGATTCCGTTTTTCTTCAGATAAGCAGCAATTTCCTTTGTTTTGCGCCGATTGCGAACATATACGATGCCCGTTCCCGGATATCGTTGTAAAACCCGAAGCATCCGTCCATTCTTGTCCTCTTCCTTAACTACATAATAGATGAGATTCTCTCTCCGAAAACTCTTTTGAAAAAGATTCTCTTTTTTAAATTTTAATTTTTGTTGAATATCCTGAACCACTTCCGGAGTGGCCGTTGCCGTAAGCGCCAACACGGGCACATCGGGAAAGAAGTTCCGGATGTCGGCAATTTCCAAATAGGGAGGTCTGAAATCGTATCCCCATTGAGAAATACAGTGTGCTTCGTCCACCGCAATCATCGAAACATGCAACTTTTGCATTGATGCGCGAAAGTAGTCGGTTTTGAGTCGTTCGGGAGA